>JAYEMD010000097.1:0-2972 GCA_034717895.1 Campylobacterota bacterium
ATTTTGATTTTTAGGGATTAATTCTTGCCACTCTTTTAATGTATAATGATTGTTTATTTTTATTCTTTTTGCCATAAGTTATTATAGCATAATTAGTATTTAGTTATGTTTTAAAATGGTATAAAATGGCTTCCATGGAACAGGGCACTTACATTGGCATCAAAAGGTGTCTATGATGGTTTGGGTGCTTGCTTCTTTAGCGATAAAAGAGCTGAAAATTTTAGTTATACGAATAGTATAGGTATCACTCAAACATCTTTTTTTGCATTAAAAAATAAAAATATGGAATATACAAAGATGGAAGATTTGAAAGATTATAAAATTGGTATAGCAAGAGGTTACGGGTATCCAAAAGTATTTACAGATGCAAAATATTTAAAAACACAAATAACAAAAGATGCAAAGACAAACATAGTAAAGCTGGCAAACAAAAGGATAGATTTAACAATAGGTTCTAAAAAGGGTATTCAAAATATTATAAATACACATTATCCTCAATATAAAGATAGTATAGTTGCACTAACACCTGCTGTTGATTCTATGCCTTTATTTGTTGCATTTTCAAAACAAAAGCCTGGATATGAGCAAAAAGTTAAAGAGTTCAATAGAGGTCTTGAGATGATTAAAAAAGATGGTACCTTTGATGCTATTATCAAAGAGTATGGCTTTGAATAGATAAATCATAGTTGTTAGTATAAATATAAACTTCAACTTAATATGATATAATCTGCAAAATTTTAAACTATATAATATAACGTGAAGGAAAATAATGGGAAAAATATTTGTAGATGCATGTAAAGGTTTAGAGACACCTTACACACCTGTATGGATGATGAGACAAGCTGGTAGATACTTACCTGAGTATATGGCTGTAAGAGCTGAAGCCGGAAATTTTTTAAACCTGTGCCATGATCCAAAAAAAGCAGCTGAAGTTACTATACAACCTTTAGATATAGTCGGTGTAGATGCTGCAATCTTATTTTCTGATATTTTAGTTATCCCCGATGAGATGGGAATGGATCTTTCTTTTGTAAAAGGTGAAGGACCTAAATTTTCTGATCCTATAAAAGATCAAGCTGATCTAGACAGACTAATAGGCGGTGAAGAAGCTGCTAGTAAACTTACATATGTATATGAAACAATCGAACTTTTAAGAGAACAGTTAGATGCAAGAGGTGATGAGATAGCACTTATTGGATTTACGGGTGCTCCTTGGACACTGGCAACTTATATGATAGAGGGGCAAGGTACCAAGACGTACAATATCTGTAAAAAGATGATGTACACTAATCCTGAGCTTTTACATAAGATACTTAGAAAAGTAACCGACGTAGTTAAGATCTATATGGAAAATCAGATCAAATCCGGCGTAGATGTAGTACAGATATTTGACTCATGGGCAGCAGCAATTGAGCCTGGACTTTACGATGAGTTCTCATGGTCGTATATGGTAGAGATAGCCGAGTATTTAAAAGAGAAGTATCCGGAAGTTCCTGTTATTATGTTCCCTAAAGGTGTATCTGCATTTATCAATATGGGTGGAGTGTACGGTAACTTTGATGTTATGGGTATAGATTGGGGAACTCCTATGTCTATGGCAAAAGAGAAGTTAGGAGATAAGTACGTTCTTCAAGGAAATATGGAGCCGTGTAGACTATACTCTAAAGAGATGACTACAAAATGTGTAGAAGCTATCCAAGAAACAATGGGTGGAAAAAGACACATCTTTAACCTAGGTCACGGAATACTTCCCGATGTACCTGTAGAAAACGCAAAACACTTTGTAAGTGAGTGTCAACGTGTTAGTGGGAAACACTAACAGTTTAAAGTGAAGAGGAAAAAAATATATAATGGATAATATCATCTTTGGTCCAATACCATCCCGAAGATTCGGGATGAGCCTTGGGATCGATCTGTCACCTAACAGTAAACAGTGTAACTTTGACTGCCTGTATTGTGAACTTGAAAAAGCAAAAACAGTATCAAAACAAACAGAGATTATAAAAGTTGAAGATATAATATCTCAACTAAAAACAGCACTTTTAAATCATAAAAATATAGACGTCATAACCTTCACGGCAAACGGTGAGCCGTCACTATACCCGTACCTTGATGAGCTTATAGATGAAGTTGATAAACTAAAAGGTGACATAAAAACACTTATTCTTAGCAACGGTGCAAATATATATCAAAAATCTATACAAAAAACACTAAGTAAAATAGATATAGTTAAGTTATCTTTAGATTGTGTAAGTGATAAATGTTTTAAAAAACTTGACAGAGTTGACAGCAGTATACAGTTTGATAAAATAGTTGACGGTATGGTAGAGTTTAGAAAGCAGTACCATAAACAGCTTATATGTGAGTGTTTATTTGTAAAGACACTAAATGATTCTGACGAAGAGATAGGACTTATAAGAGACGCTCTAACAAAGATAAAACCAAACAGAGTAGATATAGGAACTATAGACAGACCACCTGCTTATGATGTAAAACCGGTAGACTATAAAAAACTTCTATATATAGCGGACAAATTTGAAAATATACCTGTAACTATAGCACATAGAGACAAAACCGTAAACATTGAAGATTTTAATGAAGAAGAGATCATAACACTACTAAAAAGAAGACCCTTAACACAAGATGATATAGAAAATCTTTTTAGTAAAACTTCTAAAAAGTTATTAGAAACTCTAGTAAATAGAGGTAAAATAAAGACAATAAACAATAATAGTGTTAAATTTTATAAAAATATATAATTTAAGCAAAATTTAATTGACAAAATAAAAAAAACACACTATAATTTCGCCACTTAAACGAAAGATACACTCTTTCAAAATAGCAAATTCCGGCATAGCTCAGCGGTAGAGTAGATGACTGTTAATCATTTGGTCCCTGGTTCGATCCCAGGTGCCGGAGCCACTTCAACAACAAATCCCTTATTTATCAGCTTTACAAGACATTGACCCTAA
>JAYEMD010000098.1:0-2970 GCA_034717895.1 Campylobacterota bacterium
TAGCTCAAAATATTGAAGATACAAAAAATAATGAAGTTATAAATATGTTTTTAGCTCAACTTATCAGTAATTTAAGGGTTACGGTGCAAAATCAGTTAGATTTTAGCCCCGAAAGTTGAGTAAATAAAATCAAACAGATCTTTTTGTTTGCTTTGAAATATAGGGTCGATAAGTTTTTGAGCCTCTTTTATATACCACTCATAATTTAGATTTTCAAAGGTGAATTTGGAAGCGTCGTTGCATATATCTATATAATAGCCTACATTTATCCCTATAATTCTCTCCTGATCATTCCCTTTTATAGGAGGCATCACTTTTTTCAAGGCTTTACCATCTTTACTTATATAGTATCTTACGGTATTTTGTAAACTCTCATACTCTTTTTTTAAGCCAACTATAGACTCCAATACCAGTTTAGAATCTCTTGGGGCTTTAAAACTTATCATAAAATCATATGGTTCACTATGATTGTTTATAAACTCTTCAAGTGAGATACCATCTATAAGATACGCCTCTACAGCTTTTGGTACTACCAAAGCCGAATGGTTTTGATACCATTCCAGCTTATCTTTGTATGCACCTATTTTCTTTACTTTACCCTCTATGGTTTTGGCTATGTAGTTGTTTACATCTCTTATCCACATACTATCATATTGTATCTTTTCCAATTCCATCCCCGTAGCATCTTCCCACTGTTTTAATAGGGAGAAAAACTTAACTTGCGACTCTTTTTTAAATCTTACGGTTAATCCATCAGTATTTGCCTGTATAAGACGAAGAGACTCAATATCCACCATCAAAGACTCGGCAAGCATACAAAGCATAAGCTGACCGTTTGTAGTTATGGTTATGGTCATCTGCGAGTCATAAAATAGGCTGTACTGATTATTTGTATCTCCAAACCCTGCTGCGTTTAATGCAAGCTTTAACATCTTGTTTTCAGGTGTACCTTTTGGGTATGAAAATCTAAGCTCCCTTATTTCGTTGTATATATGTGCAAACTGCTCACCTAGGTGTTCAGGGTGCAGTTTGTTTTGTACCACTATACTTGGATAATAACTGGCAACATCCACATCATATATCAAATACTCATCATCTGCCTCATAGTAACAGCTCTCCACACTGCCGTGAAGCCCACCCGTACCCAGATAAAAAACAAAATCTTTATATCTTACCTCAAGATTTTTAAATACACTTTTCATGTCATTGGTGTACTGCTTTAGAAGGTACTCTTTTAACTCTATAAACTTTTGAGTTTTAAACTGCACACAATCAAAAATGATTTTTGAAAAATCTATATAGTTTCTTATAGTCTGTCGAGGCTTCCCGTCTTTAAAGCAGATATCCTTACCTAGCTTCTCCTCAAGGTTTCGTATAAAGAACTGCTTACCTATTTTCATATCAGAGTAATTTAGCATATTCTCTTTATACTTTATACTAAGCTCCTCCCTAAACTTGATAGCATCACGTGAATAATGAAAGAACTTGACAGTCTCATTTACATCATGTATATTGTACTTTATAAGAGTATCTATCTGATTCTCTTCTATTGTAGTACCAGGCTTAAAAGGAAGGTCTTCAATATTTTGCGATCTCATATTGAACTCCAAAATTTTTAGACTTACCATCTTTGCTTTATTATCAAAGTGGTGTAGTTTCATAAGGTCTAGTTGAGATATATGGATATGACTTTTTATATTTGACACAGTTGAGCGGTCTTTTATAAGGTCATTTGCATACTTATATAATTTATTGGCAAGAGTCTCACCATCTAGGTTTTGAGAGTACAAAGAGATAAAGTATTTCAATACAGGATAATCAAAGCCTAGATTGTTATACCCTACAAGTATCTTTTTAGAAGTTGATAACCACTGTAAAGTCTTATAAAACTTTATGGCATCATTTTTGCTACTGCTTACTTCAAATACTCTTACATCACCTGTATCTATGTTTTGGATAACACATGAAAAAACATTTGGAAAGGTTTCTATATCGTAGGCGTAGTATTTTGATTCTTGATTCAATTTTTCTCTTTACGTGTAAAAATTTTTGGATTTTTTTAACATATCTCAATAACGTGTAAAAATTTTAGCGTTTTTTTACACGTTAATAAACCTATGGGTAAATTTCTTGTTTTTTTATATATTAGCACTAAGCTATGGGTAAAAAACTAAAGAATTTACCCATAGATTTAAACTATAGGTAAATTTTACTATTTTTTACTTATAGTTATATCCCTTTTTTTAACATATTAAACAATTGTATATTTATAAAAAACTTACTATTCTTAATCTGTATAGTTTTTAATACTCCGATATTCTCAATCTCATTTAGATACTTTGAAGCTGTTTTTCTAGTAATATTCAACCTATCAACTAAAAAATCAATCTTAGTATAAGGGTGCATAAAAAGTATCTCCACTAAATCTTTACTATATATTTTTGGTAATTTCTCTTTTATCTCATCAGTAACTTTACTCATAAGATCATTTATATTCTCTATAAGCTCTACTGTTTCAAGTGAAGTTTTCTCCACACCGTCAAGCATATACAAAACCCACTCTTCCATTCTTTCTTTTGTTCTTACTTCTTGAAGTAGTCTATAGTAGTCTGATTTATTTTGAATAATATACCTACTTAGATAAAGTATAGGTATATCCAAAACATCTTTTAAAATAAGATACAAAATATTTATGATCCTTCCAGTCCTGCCATTACCATCATAAAAAGGGTGAATAGTCTCAAACTGATAATGTATAATAGCCATATTCACAAGAGGGTCTATATCATTAGGCTCATTTATATAGTTTTCAAGATTTACCAAAAGTTCTTGAATAGTATCATGATCTTGCGGTGGAGTATATATCACCTCACCTGTGATTGCATTTTTTAAGTTAGTACCGCTTTGTTTCCTAACCCCAGCATTATTTTGTTCAAGCTCCTCTTGTATCTGTAAGATATATTTTTTAAG
>JAYEMD010000099.1:0-2965 GCA_034717895.1 Campylobacterota bacterium
CTTTTAAATGATGAGCTCTTAATCTGGATTAATGATAAAGATAGAACAAAGAAATTAATATTGTGGGATTATATGAAAGAACAATTATGTATTATTGATAGTTAGTTTTAATTTAAAACGGTATTATTAATGATATTTTAGATTTCTCTAAAATAGAAGCAGGGAAACTAAAAATTGAACATATCAACTTTAATATTGAGCAGGTTATTGATAATGTAAGGAATCTTACGGAGTTCAAGGCTGAAGAGAAGGGGCTTTCATATATTATAAAATATAATAGTCAAAGTCCAATATATTTCGGTGATCCTTTAAGAGTCGGTCAGATACTGATAAATCTTGTTAACAATGCTATAAAATTTACCCAAAATGGTCAAATTGAACTTTCTATTGATGATATCGGTGATGATATTGTTCAGTTTGCTATAAAAGATACGGGTATAGGTATAAGTGAAGAGGAACAGATAAATTTATTTCAATCTTTTTCCCAAGCAGATGTGAGTACAACTAGAAAATACGGAGGAACAGGTCTTGGTTTGTCTATTAGTAAACAGCTTATTGAACTTATGGAGGGTGAGATAAAGGTTGAAAGTGAACTTGATAAAGGTAGTAAATTTAGTTTTTATATAAAACTTCCAAAAGGTGTTGAGGATGAAGTTGAAAAAGATGAACGAACGGATAATGTAATTTATTTAAAAACTAAGATGAAAAATCTAAAAACTTCCAATATACTTCTCGTGGAAGATAATGAGATGAATAAAGAGATTATATGTTCACTTCTTGATAGTTTTAATTTAAATATAGATATCGCCTCTAACGGACAAGAAGCACTTGAGATGTTTATTGCAAACCAAAATAAGTATAGTTTAATATTGATGGATATACAGATGCCCGTGATGGACGGTTATGAAGCATCTCAAAGAATAAGAGAGTTAGATAAAACTATACCTATAATTGCACTTAGTGCAAATGCTACTCTACAAGATATTGAAAAAAGCTTATCTCATGGAATGAATACACATATAAACAAACCAATAGAGATTGAAAAGTTGTATGGTATTTTTGTTGATTATATAGACCAATGTGAAAATATAGAGCAATCAAAAGTTAAGGAAACCGATATTTCAAAAATAGATTTTGAGAATATAGATGTAAAAAAAGGTTTATACCATGTGGGTGATAATAAAAAGCTTTATACCAAGATATTAAAGAGATTTTTTGAAGATTATAGCAATAAATCATTTAATGAGATAAATGACGATAACTTTTTAATAGATTTACATACATTAAAAGGACTAAGTGGAAATATCGGTGCGTTAACTTTATATGATAATGCAAAAGAGCTCGAAGTTTATCAAAGTGAATATTTACTTAATGAGTTAAACAAAGAGCTTGATAGAGTAATATTGGAACTTGCGGATATAGATTTTGAACACCTAGTTGTGGAGTAGTTATTTAGTTTTTTTTAGTACAAATCTTGCAGCAACAGGTCATATGATCTCAAAAAATAGTTTTACAATTTGTTTCTATCAATCTTACATTTTTTGTTTTAAGATCACATAAATATTTCCCTCTTGAATAACAATTGTAAAATTATAATTTTTAGATACATATTATTCACTTATATATTTAAAAATATATAAGTGAAAAGTATAGCAGTTGTTTGAAACTATAGGAACTAGTTAAGAAAAAAACTATGCTCTTCAGTTATATATCCCAACGAAATATTAAATTTCGTTTAGAATTACTTATTATGACCTGACTTGACCGCTACCTAGTACTTTGAACTTGTAAGTTGTAAGCTCATTTATCCCCATGGGTCCCCTTGCATGAAGTTTGTTTGTGCTTATTCCAACTTCTGCTCCAAACCCAAACTGCCCACCATCTGTAAATTGTGTAGAGGCATTTAGATATACACAAGCAGAATCTACACTATTTAAAAATTTCTGAGCTTTTGTGTAATTTTCTGTAATAATAGCATCTGAATGATCTGAACCATGAATTCTAATATGTTCAATCGCTTCACCTATGTTTTTTACAAGTTTTATAGATAAAATATTATCAAGGTATTCTGTATCCCAGTCCTCTTTGTCGGCTTTATTTATATCTATAATTTTTCTTGTTTTTTTACAGCCTCTAAGTTCTGTTTTATACTTATCAAACTCTTTTTTTAATTTTGGAAGTACTTTTTTAGCTATTTTTTTATCTACAAGCATAGTTTCCATAGCTCCACAAATACCTGCTCGTCTACATTTTGCATTTATAGAAACTTCAATAGCAGTTTTGATACTAGCACTTTTATGGATATATGTGTGGCAAAGTCCCTTATCATGTTTTACTACAGGTACTGATGAGTTATCACTTATATATTTTATAAGTGCAGAACCACCTCTTGGGATGATTAGATCAACATATTTATCTTGTTTTATTAGATTTGCTACACCTTCTCTAGAGCTGTCAGGAAGAAGTGAAACTAAAGCTTTAGGTAGATTGTTTTTACTTAACGCTTCTTGTAGTACCTTAGCAATAACTTTATTTGAGTTAAGTGCCTCTTTTCCACCTTTTAAGATACATACATTTCCACTTTTTAAACACAGTGCTGCAGTATCACTTGTAACATTTGGTCTTGACTCATAGATGATACCAATAACACCAATTGGTACAGATACTTTTTGGATATTTAGTCCCGTTTGTGTTGTCCAACCCTCATGGATCTTCCCTACAGGCTCTTTTAGTGCTGCAATATCTCTAATTGCATCAGCCATATCTTTTATTCTAGTTTCGTTTAAAAGCAGTCTATCCATAAGTGCTGAACTTAAGTTGTTCTTTTTACCATCATCTATATCTTTTTTATTTTCAATGACAATTGTTTTGATATTTGATTCTAAAGAATCTGCCATATCATTTAAAACTTTGTTTTTAACAGCACCACTTAAAGTTGAGACTACAGAACTTGCTTTCTTAGCTT
>JAYEMD010000100.1:0-14223 GCA_034717895.1 Campylobacterota bacterium
ACATATCGACCACGGTAAATCTACACTGGCAGACAGGATTATTCAAGAGTGTGGTTCTGTAGCAGACAGAGAGATGTCGGCACAGGTTATGGATACTATGGATATAGAACAAGAAAGAGGTATCACCATAAAAGCACAGTCGGTTAGACTTGACTATGTAAAAGAGGGTGAGCACTATATTTTAAATCTTATCGACACCCCGGGACACGTTGACTTCTCATATGAAGTAAGTCGTAGTTTAGCATCATCTGAAGGTGCTTTACTTATCGTTGACTCTACGCAAGGTGTTGAGGCACAAACTATCGCAAATGTATATATTGCACTTGAAAACGACCTGACACTTATGCCTGTAGTAAATAAAATAGACCTTCCCTCAGCTGATCCGGACAGAGTTTTAGAGGAAACAGAGGATGCTATAGGTCTTGACTGTACGGAACACAACCTTATCTCTGCAAAAACAGGACTCGGGGTAAAAGAGCTAATAGATAGTATAGTTGAGAGAATCCCTGCACCGCAAGGTGATGAGGAAGCTCCCACAAAAGCACTTATCTATGACTCATGGTTTGATAACTACTTAGGAGCTTTGGCTCTTGTAAGGGTATATGACGGTAGTATTAAAAAAGGTCAATTGTTAAAGATGATGAATACTAAAGTTGAACATAAAGTTCTTGATCTTATGTATCCGCACCCAATAAGAAAACAAAAAACAGAAGAGATAAAAACAGGTGAGATAGGTATCGTTGTTTTGGGGCTAAAAACAACTGAAGGGGTAGCTGTGGGTGATACTATGACCGATGCTAAAAACCCTACACTTGAAGCTATCGACGGTTTTGAACCGGCTAAGCCTTTCGTATTTGCCGGATTATATCCAATAGAAACGGATAAGTTTGAAGATCTTAGGGATGCTTTAGAAAAGTTACAGCTAAACGACAGCTCGATCTCTTACGAGCCTGAGTCTTCAGCTGCACTTGGAAGCGGCTTTAGAACAGGATTTTTAGGTATGCTTCATATGGAAGTTATAAAAGAGAGACTGGAGCGTGAGTTTAATCTTGACCTAATAGCAACAGCGCCGACAGTTGTGTATAAAGTAGATACGACAGAGGGTGAAGAGCTTATGATACAAAACCCATACGATCTTCCACCGGTAAATAAAATAGAAACTATCTCAGAGCCTTACGTAAAAGCAACTATACTTGTACCTGATGAGTTTTTAGGAAACGTTATAAAACTTCTAAACGATAAAAGAGGTATCCAGATAAAAATGGACTATATCAACAAAAGAGTTTTACTAGAGTATGACATCCCTATGAACGAAATAGTTATGGATTTCTATGATAAGCTTAAATCTACAACAAAAGGTTATGCATCGTTTGATTATGAGATTACGGGATTTAGACCAGGTAACCTTAAAAAACTTGATGTATTGGTCGCAGGTGAACCTGTAGATGCTCTTAGTATCATCGTACCTGAAGAGAAAGCACAAGCAAGAGGTAGAGTATTTGTAAAACAGTTAAAAGAACTTATCCCAAGACAACTTTTTGAAGTAGCTATCCAAGCTAGTATCGGTAAAGATATTATTGCCAGGGAAACTGTAAAATCTACAGGTAAAAACGTAACTGCAAAATGTTACGGCGGTGATATCTCTAGAAAAAGAAAACTACTTGAGAAGCAGAAAGCGGGTAAGAAAAGGATGAAGGCGATAGGTAGAGTTAACGTACCGCAAGAAGCCTTCATGGCCGTTTTAAAATTAGACTAAATTTATGCGGGCAATTTCTGCGTTGGAAAAGATTCTGTGACTAGTCACTTACTTTAGTAAGCTCCCAGCCACAGAATCTTTTCCGCCTTGAACTTACCTCACAATAATTTATCTAATTTCAATACTTTGTATTTAAATATTTAATAAATCTTATAAAATAATGTTGCTCAAAATCATAAATATTTTTTGCAAATATAGCTCTAGAAATTAATGAACTAGGTATATGAAAAGATAAAAATATTACCATAGTAACAAAATAGTATGGTAATGTGAAAAAAATAAAATTTTTAATATTAAACTTTATGTATTTCTTGATTTTGTAGTTCATTAATGAAAAACTATTTGTAGTCATTAATTTCTCTTTATTTGGAATTGTTCAACGGCTATAACTTCATAGTTCATCTAAAAAGTCTCTATCTTTTTTTTCTTCTTTCTTTCCCTCTACCATAAGTAGTACATCATCCAAAGCTAGGTGTAGTTTTGAAGTTAAATCTTCTTTATTGTTTATATCTATTTTATTAATAGCAATGAACTCAAGAACTCTTTTTATTGTACTTTCATCATGAAAATAGTTTTCTATAACTGGGTCATCAATTTTTAAAGCTAACAATTCAACTCCTTTTTTGTTTATTATATCATATTTTTATTTCAATGAAATATACATTAGCTGATACAATCAACTAATCAAAAGGACATAGTGTACGATATGAGCTATTAATATAAAAGTTTTAATTTAGCGGTACTTCTATTGTAAATACAGCTCCTGTATAAGTTTTACCCTTGTATTCATATGTTTCATTATCTGCTTTTATACTACCTTTTATCTTCTCTATGATCATTTTAGTCATATATAAACCAATACCGGTACCATCTTTGTCACCTTTTGTCGTAAAGTGCTCGTTGAATATATTAGGAAGTACATCTTGAGGTATACCTCCCCCATTGTCTTTTATAGTTATAATTGCATTGTTTTGATTTTCTTTTAAAGTGAAGAATATAGTTTTATCATCTTGCTTACTCTCCTCAAGGGCATCTTTCGCATTATTGATTATATTCATAAATGCCTGGATTAATTCATTCTCATACCCAAGAAGTGTTATATCTTGTTGATCTTTTATAACTTTTATATCTCTATTTTTAAGTTTTGAACTCATAAGCTCTTCTGTTTTTTTGAAAGCATCACCTATATTAAATTGTTCTTTCTCTTTATCAGCTTTAAAAAAACTTCTAAAATCATCTATAGTATTTGATAGATGTTGAACCGATTTATTTATTGTATCCAATGCTTCAATCTCTTGTTTTTCATCAGATAAACCATATTCTTTTTGTACTTTTATCCCTGTTGCGGATGTTGAGATAACAGATAATGGTTGTCTCCATTGATGAGCTATATTTTCAATCATTTCACCCATTGTTGCCATCTTAGATTGTTTGAATAGCAGCTCCTCTTGCTCTTTTACTTGTGTTAGGTCAATAATAGCTGATACTCTTATTGTTTCACCTTTTTTATTTTTATAGTTATAAGCTTGTATCAAAGAGGGCATAACTCTTTGGTCTTTTGTGATGCAGTTTGCTTCATATGGAGCTACTACATCAAGTTTTTGTTTACTTTTTGCAAGTTCTGCGGATTCAGGTGCAATAAATACGGTAGTAGGTTTTCCTACTAGTTCATTTTTTGAACTATAACCGAATGTTTCTAGTGCAGCATTGTTTACATCTATGCACACATCATTTTTTGCAATCATAATAGACTCCATTGAAGCATTGAGTATGTAATTTGTTTCATCCAATGTATCTTGTAGATTCACTTTTGTTAGGACAAGGTCAGTTTCAACTCTGCCAATAAGCCTTTGTATAAAAAATATAAATATAATTCCAAATATAATGGTTAAAAGTGGTATAAGACTACCTTGGTATTTAAGATCGTTAATACTCGATCTCATTATCTCTTCTTGACTATTTCTAAGTTCTTTTAGTTCGTCAAGTAAAAACTCCTCATATTGTTTTAAGTAATCTATTGCATTTTTTAGATCTGATATTGCAATATAATAGTTGCTTCTCTCATTAGAGTTAAGACCCTCTCCAAGTCTTCTAAGAATTGATTTCTCCATTACACTTTGCTCTTTGAAAAGTTTATTTTCAAGCATTATAAGTATCTTATTTGATTCATTGTCTATTACAATGTAAAAATCATTGATCTGTTTATCTTTTGTTTTTAATAGATCCATAGATTTTTTAAATTTCTTTTTTGAATCTTGCCACAGTTTTTTTTCTTTTGGAAGGTTATAAGTGGTAAGTAGTCTTTCCGTGAAGTATTTATACTCAAGCATAGTTGTATATGATTGGTCATATATAGAATGTTTTAAATTTAAATTTTCATATTTACTAAGAAAAATATATATAAAAAAGGCACTAAATATTACGGCAGCTATTATTGTTAAAAAACCGTATAATGATATTTGCTTTATTGTTAATTTTTTCATTAGTTGTTCAAACTTTCCTTATAGTATTTTATCTGTTTTTCTCTACCAATTTTATCTGTGATAACTTCCCATTTTTCTGAAGCTTTTTTTAAAGCTTCTTTTGCAGTAATATTGCCTTTTAAAGCTTCATAAACAGCTTCATCAAGTATTTGATAGTATTGCCCTGCACCCGGTAAGGTGATATCATATACAACATTTTTATTTGTAAGAGATTTAGTTATCTCATCAAGGTATCTTCTTGCTGATTCTTCTGTAAAGCCACTTTTTATCCACCCTTTTGCATCTTTAAAATGTGAGAATCTTGAAGGGTTTACCGCATTTCCACTTATAGATACAAGTTTTCCGGTAAGCTCCTTAGAACCCATATGGGAAGCAAATTCAAAAGCAAGTTTTTTATATTTGGAATCTTTGTTTATAAATATGCTCCAGTTTCCGCTTATTGATGAGACTTGATTATATCTATTCTCCCATTGTTTACTAATTGAATTATAAACACTGTTTGAGCCAGGTATCTGAGCATAACCAACTTGATCGTTACTTAGTGTGGAGATTTTATTTTGAGATGCATATATACCAAGATCAGCCCAGTCTATGGCCATGGCTACATTACTTGTAACAAAGTTATTTCTTACATCGTGTCCTGCAAAACTAATTGCTCCGTTTGGCGCATAGTTTACAAGCTCTATATAATCCTCCAAAGCTTTTTCAAATGCCGGTGTAGTAAGTCTTGGTTTTAATGTATCCGGGTCAAAGAAATAAGCTTTATCATCAGGGTGTTTTGCATATGCTGCAGCAGTTGCAAAGAATTGAAGCATAGCAATATCACCTTTTTTTCTAAGTACTGCATTGCCGTATTCTATTTTTCCGTCATTGTCCCAATCCCAGCCGTTGAAGAATTTTGCAATTATCTTGTACTCTTCCCAAGTTTTAGGAGGACTTAGCTTAAAACCATACTGTTTAAAGAAATTATCTTTATATTGTTGATTTTCAAAAATATCTTTTCTGTAATATAGATTGATACAATCACCGTCATATGGGATACCGTATGCTTTATTGTTATAAGAGAGTACAGAGTTTTTATATATTGGAAGTACATCTTCCCAGTCAAGTTTATCTTTTACCCATTGAGGTACCGGTTCTACATGGTCACCGCCAAAAAGCATCCCCTGCCACATAGATATAACCACAAAGATATCATAGTGAAGGTTTGGATCTGTAAGGGATTGTTTAGTTTTTTCTATGGTTTCATTCCATCCAGGTGTTACCACTCTTATTTTTGCACCTGTTTTCTTTTCAAACTTTTTTGCTTCTTCAAGTATAGGACCCCTTATCAATCCTGCATGGAGAGTAGGAACTATAACCATTATGGTTTGTCCTTTAAACGGCAGTGATGTTTCAGTTTTTTTTGATTCTGTTTTTTTGTTTTCACACCCGGTATTGAATATGATTAGAAGGGTGATAAATATAGTAAATAGTAAATTTTTTTTCATTTTGTTATCCTCGTATACTAATATGGATTTTACATAAAAACAAATTAATATTCCTTGACAAACTATAATTATGAAGATTACTATTGCGTATTAATAGGCAGCTCTATATAAAATTTTGCACCGTTTTTAGTATTTTTTACATATAGTTTTCCCTTTAAACTTTCAACTACAATTTTATAACTCATATGAAGTCCAAGACCTGTTCCTTGGGACTTATGCTTTGTGGTAAAATAGGGTTCAAATATTTTTGGAAGTATATCATTTGGTATTCCGCCGGCGTTATCCTCTATAGAAATAATAACATGATCATTCTGTTTTTCAAGATCAAGTTTAATCCAATGCTCTTCAACAATATCCGATAACTGTATGGCATCTTTTGCATTATTTAAAATGTTTATTAAAACCTGTGAAAGCTCTCCGCTTACCATTGTAAGTTCTATGGGTTCAATGCTTGAGGTGTTGTTTATAATTTTAATATGCTCATTTGTAAAGGAAGCATCTATTATTTTTAGTATTTTCTTTATCTCATCTTGTAAAACTGATCTTTTTAACTCTTTTTTTTCTTGTATAAAGTCTCTAAAGGTATCTATTGTAGTTGATAGAAATTGTACATTCTCGTTTATTAGGTCACAGGTTTCATTAAGGTTATTATCTTCTAGTATTCCCAACTCTTGTTTAAACTGCATACCCGTGGAAGCTGTAGAGATAATTGAAAGGGGTTGTCTCCATTGATGAGCAATATTACCAATCATCTCACCCAAGCTTGACATTTTTGCCTGTTCTAGCAGTTGTCTGTCTTGTTCTCTTAGTTGACCTAACTGTTGTATCACTTTATTTTCAAGTGAATTTTGAAGCTCCAAAAATTCTGTCATATCCGTAAAAGTAATAACATAATCATTTTCCTCCCCTATTAACTCATTTATGTTAACTTGAAAAATATGTGTTGTACCGTTTTTATCATTCATCATCACTTTAAAATTAGCATCAACCTCTTGAAGCATTTTATCAATCCAGCTGATACCGTTTTGCTCTTTTTGCAGATAACCCTCTTTTTTTATAAAGTAATCACAAATACATTCATGTTTTTTTATAAAACTCTCTTTTGTATCAAAACCAAAGAATTTAAGCATCGTTTTATTGCTGTCTTTAAGCTCAATCCCATCAGTTATAATTGTAAAGTTTGATTGTGAATCCAGAATTGAATTTATATATGCTTTATTTTTTTGTATTGTCTTATATTGCATTTTGAGATCTTCCAAAATATTTTTAAACTCTATAAAATCATTTTCTTCACTATAATTACCTTTTTCCATAATATTTAGGGCATTATGATTTAATTTATTTAGATTTTTTTCCAAGAAGTATAGAATAATAACGGATATCACTAAAGATATCACCAAAGCCATTATTATAGATTTTGTTATTGCATCTTTTTTTTGTTCACTCATAAAGTGTAATCTTTCATCTTTTATAGATATTACAACATCATACTCAAAACCTTTAAGTGGCTTTTGTGTTATATACTGATGTTTGAGTAAAAGCAGATCTTTTAGATATATATTTGATTGTTTTTGTTTTGAAAATGAATACCTATCATCTAAGTGTGCATTTATCTGACCGTCTTTTTCAATTAGAAAGATATCATAAATAGTATCACTAAGGGCATGTTTGAAAATATCTGTCAGGTTATAGTTTATTACCAGATAATATGGCTGGTTGTTTATTTTTAGTTTTTTTATAACTCTTGTGGTATTTTTATAAGGGATCTCTATTTTTCCATGTTCTATATTTAGGTCAAATTTTGAAAAATAGATTTCGTTATAGTTTATATTTTTTGCTTCCTTATAATAATATCTATTTGATTTATCTTGAAGATTTAGTGTTTTTATTATTTTATTATTTTTATCAAGATCGTATCTTATAAGTTCCTTACCCTCTTTACTTAATATTCTAAGTTGAAATATACCGATATCTTTTAAAAAGTAACTTTCTAGTATTTTGGATAAAGATTGTTTATGGTACTGTTTTAGATCATCTATCATATAAGCTATAGCGTTAGAATAATTTTTTATTATGGAAAGTCTATCATTCATCAAGGAGATTTGGTGATCCAGTTTTACAAAGCCGCCTTTTGTCATAAAGGAGATCTTTTCACTTATGATCTTATTGGTATTATATATGTTAAGTGTTGTGATTACAGTCATAGATGTCAAAAAAATAATCACTACAATAAAGTAAGAAAATTTTTTATTTTTAAAGTTCATTTTAAACCCCTTATACTGATTATATTATATCTTTAATTTATTAATAGCTAATGAAATATTACTTTTTTGTTACATTTTAAGAAAAAATAACTAATATGAATTAACACCAACTTATCAAACAGATATTATAATACTTTTATAAATTTTACAGGAGAGCAAGATGGAACCTGCTTTATCTCAAATAGAGGATTATAACTCGTCAAATATATCAAGTGAAAAGAAAAAAATCTTTAATTGATGGAGTAATAAATAATAAACTGTGTTTTTATAATATATTTGATACAATATTTTATGAATGAATTGGATATATTTAATAAAAGTTTAAAAGATTATTTTTCAAAGGATATACTGAAAATTGTATTGTATCCTTTGCTTGGAAGTTTGGTAGTTCTTTATTTTCTATTTTTTACTTTGGCTGATATGGGGCTTGATAGTTTAGAAAATACACAAATAAAGATACAACAGCATGAGATGGCAGTTCAAAACGGTGAGATAACCGATACAAGCGTAAAAGAGGAGTTGTATACAGGAAACAGTTTTATAGATTTTCTTTTGCAGTATACTATTACTTCATGGATAGTCAGTTTTCTTGTGTATAGTGTTGGACTTTTTGCTATAGGATACTTAAGTATTTTTATATCACTTCTTATTATAGGCTTGCTTACACCTAAAATATTGGCAATAATACATAAAAGATATTACTCTAGTATTCCAATAGAGAGTTACGACACCGTAAGTGAGGGTCTAGTAAAAACTATTAGAACCGTATTTGTGATGCTTTTACTTTTCCTTGCTTTGTTCCCTTTTTATTTTATACCTGTGGTTAATCTTATAGCTATCAATATCCCTTTGTTTTATTTTTTTCATAAGATGCTTCATTATGATGTAAGTTCATCTATAATGTCAAGGGAGAGATATTTACAGATATATAGTGAAAATAAAACTACTATGAGGATAAAGACATTATTACTTTATCTTGTGTCACTTATTCCCTTTGCCGCTTTTTTCATATCTGTATTTTATATCGTATATTTGGGACATACATATTTTTTAAAATTATCTAATAAATGATATAATAGAAAAAACACGAGGAGTTATAAATGGAAATAGGTGATATGATCACAACATATACTATTAATATAGTATTGGCGCTTGCAATCTTTTTTATAGGAAAAAAAGTAGCAAGATGGGTGACTGACTTTACTTTAAAGTCTATGAAAAAAGCAGGTATTGATGAGACATTGGAGAACTTTCTTTCAAGTGTAATTTATAGTTTACTTTTAATAGTAGTTGTGCTTGCGGCACTGGGTCAGATCGGTATTGAGACAACTTCCTTCATTGCAATTTTAGGTGCTGTGGGTCTTGCCGTTGGTTTGGCTTTTCAAAGTACTTTGTCAAATATAAGTGCAGGTGTTATGCTTATAATCTTCAGACCAATAAAAATAGGTGAGTTTGTTATAGCAGGTGGAGAGACGGGTGTAGTTGAGGAGATCAATATCTTTAATACTACAATGAAAACAGGCGATAATAAAACCATAATAATAGCAAACTCAAATATCACGGGTAACAATATCACAAACTACTCAAGAAAAGATACTAGAAGGGTTGATATTGTATTTGGGATAGGTTATGATGATGATCTAAAAACGGCAAAAACTGTTTTAGAAGAGATATTAAATTCAGATGAAAGAGTATTAAAAGACCCGGAACCTTTTGTTGCCGTATCGGAACTTGCTGACAGCAGTGTGAACTTTGTAACAAGATCATGGGTAAGAAGTGAAGATTACTGGGGTGTTTATTTTGACACTTTAGAGAAAGTAAAATTAACTTTCGATGAGAAAGGTATCTCTATACCGTATCCACAAATGGATATTCACCAAGATAAATAAAATATAAAGGAAATATGTGCAAAAAGCAAAAATAGGTATTATAACAGTAAGCGACAGAGCAAGTGCAGGGGTATATGAGGATATAAGCGGTCAGGCTATTATAGATACGTTAAAAGAGTATTTAACATCTCCTTGGGAAGATCTATATAAGGTTATACCTGATGAGCAGGATATTATAGAACAGACCATTATAGATATGATTGATGATGGGGGATGTTCTTTGGTGGTAACTACGGGAGGTACGGGTCCTGCAAAAAGAGATGTAACACCGGAAGCCACAGAAGCCGTTTGTGACAGAATGATGCCTGGTTTCGGTGAACTTATGAGAGCAGAGTCGTTAAAGTTTGTACCCACTGCAATTCTTTCAAGACAAACAGCAGGGCTTAGAGGAGCTAGTTTAGTAGTAAATCTTCCCGGAAAACCAAAATCTATAAGAGAGTGTCTAGATGCGGTATTCCCGGCTATTCCATACTGTATAGATCTTATGGAGGGACCTTTTTTGGAGTGTAATGAAGAGGTTATAAAACCTTTTAGACCAAAGCGTTAAGCTTCCTTGAAAACAAAAGTAGTGAAGTTTCCTTGAAAGAAGAAGTAATTAAAAGGCTCTTTATAAAGAGCCTCTGCTCATAAACTTTATAAACTGTTCAAGAAGTTTTTGATCTATCTCATGTTCCATTTTATGTCTCATAAGTGAAAAGGCATCATATGATTTCATAGCAGGTTTGTAGGATCTTTTTGTCGTTAGTGCATCAAAGATATCACAAATAGCCATAACTTTTGCGTATGGATGAATCTCTTTGGCTTTTAATTGATGTGGATAACCCGTACCGTTAAGTTTTTCATGGTGCTGTTCTACTATATCTAATAAAAGTTTATCTGTTTCCCCAAGTTCTTTTAGAAGATCTACTCCAAACGTAGGGTGGTTTTTCATGGTTTTAAATTCATCATCACTTAATTTACCTTTTTTATTGATAATCTCAAGGGGTATCTGCTTTTTTCCAAGGTCATGCATCATACCTGCCATCCCTATTATTCGAAGCTGCTTATCGGTAAGTTTTAAAAATGCACCGAAACCTAAGGAGTAGGTTGATACATTGACGCAGTGGGTATAAGTATAGTAGTCGTGTGAAGTGACCTTTAGCATAGCCTTAACGGCATTGTGATCGCTTAGAAGTATGTCAACTTTATCATTTACTACACTGTTTGCCTGCATTATTTTTTTAGGGTTCAGTTCCCCGTCAAGCATATCGTACATAACATCAGAGGCTAGTTCATGTAAAATTTCAGATTTTTTTATATAAGGTATGTTTTTATCATCTTTTATTTTTTTTAAATATTCTTCTATATCGTGTTCATACTCTTCATGATCTTCATAAAGTACATATATATTTTTTATATTTTTTTCTTTTATGGTATTTTGAATTTTAGTATTAAAAGAGTCGCCGCTATCCAATAATTTTACAAAAACATTGTCGGGTTCTCTTTTGTAGTATATGGGGTAGTTATATTGATGATAAGGTTCTAATGTTTTTAACGAAGCATGACTTAGTTTAATTTTTTTATAACCCATTTTAGTTGCCTTATAGATAATATTCTTACTAATATTATCATAATAATTCTTTAAAAATAACTTGCTATTTTTTTAAAAAGTAATATAACTCTTCACTATTTCCCGACTTTCCTGTTATTTTACTTTTCTGTGAGTATTTTAGTTTCCATCCAAGCTGTTTTGTTGTTGATAAAAACTTTTCTCTTGCTTCATCTATAGCTTTTTTATCTTTTACTACCCCCTTACTATCTCTCTTTACCCCGCGTCCAACTTCAAATTGAGGTTTATAAAGTATTATTATCTCATTTTTGCTTAATCTGTCAATATCATTAATAATATAAAGTATACTTATAAAAGATACATCACAAGTAACTACCTCATATTTCTTTTTTGGTTTATAGTCTCTGATATCAGTGTTTTCTTCAACGATTATTTTTTTATCATTTTTGATAGTTTCATGTAGTTGATTATTTCCAACATCTACACACGTAACGCTATTTACATTATTTGCAAGAAGTATTTGTGTAAATCCACCTGTAGATGAACCTATATCAAGGGCATCTTTGTTTGATAGGTTTATATTGAACTCTTCTAAAAAGTATTTTAGCTTGTATGCTGCTCTACTTACGAAAAACTCATCTTCCTCTATTTTAATATTAGAGTTTTCGTCAACATCAAAAGAGGCTTTTGTTACGATTCTACCACCTACGGAAATTTTTTTTGATTTTATTAATTCACTTGCTTTGTTTCTACTTTGTATATTATGATGCTTTGTTAAATATATATCTAGTCTCATAAACACTATTATATCACATAATGCGTATATTGTAGATTTAACATGAAATCATAAAATTAATTATTAGATTTGTCATCATTACTAACAAATCCATTTAAGAGTTATTTTATCTTATTTGATTAAACTTCTACTACAATTTTTAAAATAAAAAGGAAAATATATGGCAACAGTAACTTTTAAACAAGACACGGTATGTAACTTAGCAGGTAATGAGATCAATGTAGGTGATGCGGCACCGGCAGTAACAGTAGTAAATTGTAACCCAATGTTACAAAACGAAACTGTAGGTGGAGCTCAAGAGCAAGCACAACTAGTGGTAGTTGTACCTTCATTAGATACTCCTGTATGTGATGCGGAAACTAGAAAATTCAACACAGAAGCAGCTTCAATCGAAGGTGTAAATGTTAAAGTTGTATCTATGGACTTACCGTTTGCAGCAGCTAAATTTTGTTCAACTGCAGGTATCGAGAACCTAGCAGTATGTTCTGACTTTAGAAATAAAGATTTTGCTAACGCTTACGGAATGTTATTAGCTGACGGTCCTTTAGCAGGTCTTACTTGTAGAGCAATCTTCGTAATCGGAAAAGATGGAAAAGTAGCTTACAAAGAATTAGTACCTGAAATTACTGCAGAGCCTAACTACGATGCAGCATTAGAAGCAGCTAAAGCATCTTGTTAATATAAACTTTTAATTAGTTTAGTTTCCAAAAGGTTGTCCGAAAGGGCAGCCTTTTTTTATTGTATTGTATTGTATAAAATAAGTAAAAATAAATTATACTTATGGTTATAAAGGGGATGGAATGAAACATATTTTACTAATAATATTGATAAGCTCCTATACTTTTGCCAAAGATAATATACAACTTTTAACTGAAACCTGGACACCTTATCAAATAGAAACAAAAGAGGGATTAAAAGGGATAAGCGTTGAGCTTGTACGGCAGATACAAAAACGTATAGGAAATAAAAATACAATAAAGGTATTCCCTTGGAATAGAGGCTATGATATAACCTTAAATAAAAAAGGGTATGCTCTTTTTTTAACCACAAGATCAAAAAAAGGGAAAATCTTTTTAAATGGGTAGGACCGATCTCATCTATGAAGCTTGTTTTCTTTAAAAATGCACACAGAAGTGATCTAAATATAAATTCGCTAGAGGATGCAAAAAAAGTAAAATCCGTAGTTGTAGCAAAAAGAACAATCGCAAAGCAAAAATTAACAGAGTTAGGATTTAAAAATCTTGAGCTAAATAGTTTATCAGATAATTGTTTGACAAAACTAAGAGAGAACAAGGTTGATCTATATCCTGTTGAATATCATGCATTTATGTACGAGCTAAAGACACTTGGACTTCAAAACAAGGTAGTTCCCGTAAATATGAAAAAACCTATATTTGAATCACAGCTTTATATCGCATTTAACAAACAAACCGATGATTCTATTATAGAAAAATGGCAGAAAGCTTTAGATGATATAAAGTCCGACGGTACATATAAAGAAATAGTATCAAAATACAAATAAAAGAGATAATATTGTTATTTAAAAATATAAAATATACGGCAGCTTTGTTAATAATGATTTTAATAACGTCAGTATATTTTTATGCCAAAAACACAGATGAAACAACTATCAATCAAATAAACAATGAAGATAAAAATTTACAATCTAATTACGATGAAAACAATATAAAAAAATTAACAAGAAAAATTGCACTTTCAAGTAGGATTTATCTTGAAAATCTTGCCCTGGATGAGCTTAATGATAAAATAAAGCTTGATATGGAAAATAAAAATATAAAAGCTATAGTTATAGATGATATATTTTTAGATAAAAATATACTTATTGCTTTTAAAGATGAAAAAGGTAAAATTTTATTGTTCCAAACACGCTAGTTAAAAACTATGCACTTTAGTGCAAGGCTTTAGCTTCTACAAATTTCTAAAAAGCTAGAATAAGGAATGAGACACGGGAACCACACAGTAAGCCAAATACAAG
>JAYEMD010000101.1:0-14157 GCA_034717895.1 Campylobacterota bacterium
TGAAATAGGTAAAACAGTACCTGTTCCAATTTTAGGGATGATAGAACATTTTGAAGATCAGTTCTTAAACCTTATAAAAACACAAACAAAATCACCATGGTATGACCTTGATGATGAAAAATACATCGCTAATGTAACTGCTCCGTGTACCGATATGTGTCCTACGCATGTTGATATCCCGGGTTACATTGAAGGTGTAAGAGAGCTTGATTTTGAGAACTCTTTAAAAGCAACTAGAGGTACTATGCCTTTAGCTCACACTTGTGGTAGAGTTTGTCCACATCCATGTGAAGATGCTTGTAGAAGAGCAAATCTTGATGAAGCAGTTTCTATTATGGAGCTAAAAAGAATCGGTGCAGATTACGAGACTGACCATGAGTTAGAGTGGTTCCACCCTGCAAAACCTAAAAAACCAAGAGATGACGGTAAGAAAATTGCTATTATTGGAGCTGGTCCTGCAGGACTTACAGCTGCATACTATCTTGGACTTGAAGGTATTGCGGTAACTATTTTTGAAGAGCTTCCTGTTCTTGGTGGAGAGGTTGCTGTGGGTGTTCCTGAATACAGAATGCCTATTGATAAATACAATAAAGATATTCAGCTTGTAGCTGATCTTCCAAGTGTAGAGATCATAACAAACCACAGAGTAGATGCAAATAGACTTAAAGAGATCCATGAAGAGTTTGATGCAACACTTTTAGGTTTTGGTGCTAGATTATCTAAGAAAATTAGATGTGAAAATGAAAATCCAAGCCATAAGGGTTACTGGGGAGCAATAGAGATGCTTGACAAAGTTAACCTATGGAATAAATACGGTATTGGATCAACTGCATCAAATGAACTAAAAGACAAAACTGTAGTTTGCGTAGGTGGTGGATTCACCTCTATGGATGTCGTTAGATGTTCTATTAGAGAGGGTGCTAAAAGAGTAGTGATGCTTTATAGAAGAGATAAAAAAACTATCATCAGAAACACAACTTTAGAGGAATATACTGAAGCTGTTGAAGAGGGTGTTGAGTTTATTTTCTATTCTGCTATTAACACAATACAAGATGATAACGGTAAGATCACCGGAGTTATCGTTGATCAATATGAGCAGATTCCGGATCCAGACGGTGGAAGACCAAAGCTTGTTAAGATAGAGGGTGCAGAGTTAGATATACCATGTGATTATGTTATACCTGCCGTATCTCAATCACTTGATCTACAAATTTTACCTGATGAGTGGGAGATAGAGATGACATCATGGTCGTCTATCCAAACAAATGGTAAAGACTATATGACAAACAAAGAGGGACTATTTGCTGCAGGTGACTGTGAGTACGGTCCTATGACAATTGTTAATGCGGTTGGTCAAGCTAGACGTGCTGCAGCTGTTATGTCAAGATATATCTACACAGGTTCTTTAGAGCTTACAGATGAAGAGATCATGGAAGATCATATGAACAGACTTAGAGTTTATAATAAGTCTGAAAAGATCACAGGATGGATGCCAGGCATCCCGCGAGAAATAAGTGAAAAACTTGAAACAGAAGTTAGAAAAGATAATAATGCAGAAGTAAATCTAGGGTTTACTGCCCAAGAAGCTCAGGCGGAAGCAGAAAGATGTATGAGATGTTATTATCTGGGGATGGTGGCAGTATGAGTGAAAGAATACAACACAGAGGAAAACTGATCACTATTTCTATTGACGGTAAACAGTGTGAAGGTGTTTACGGTCAAACGATTCTTGAGATAGCTAGAGCTAACGATATTTATATCCCAACAATGTGTTATTTAACTAAAGTATCACCTATTGCGGCATGTAGAATGTGTGTGGTAGATGTGCAGGGTGTAGACGGAATGGTTCTGTCTTGTCAAGAAAAAGCTGTAGACGGTGCGGTTATTAACACAAACAATGATGAACTGTTTAAACACAGACAAAATATTATGAAGATGTATGATGTAAATCATCCGTTACAATGTGGTGTTTGTGATAAAAGCGGCGAGTGTGATCTTCAAAATAAAACTTTAGAATTTAAAGTTGATTCACAAGAGTTCACTACCAAAGATATAAATAGAAAGAAAAAAAGCTGGGGTATTTTAGGATACGACCCATCTTTATGTATCATGTGTGAAAAGTGTGTACATACATGTAACGAAGTTATCGGTTCTGCTGCACTTTACGTTAAACCCGGAGGTTATAAGTCGATCATAGATATGAAGTTCAGTAGATGTGAGCAGTGTGGAGATTGTATCTCTGTATGTCCAGTTGGAGCACTAGTATCGAATGAGTACAAATACACTTCAAATGCATGGGAAGCAAATAAAGTTCCCGCAACTTGTGCACATTGTAGCAGCGGATGTTCACTATATTATGAGACAAAACATGCAGGTATTGGAAGCTTTGATAAAAAGATCACAAGAGTAACAAATGATTTTGAATTTGATTCTGTATGTGGTGCCGGTAGATTTGGATTTGAGTTTGAGAATAACTCAACAGGTAAAGACAGATCTAAATTAGCTGCTGCTGTTGATGCTATAAAGTCTAGTGAGGTTATCTCTTTTAATTCTTATATAACAAATGAAGAAGCTATGATACTTCAAACTCTAAAAGAGAAAACAGGTATCAGACTTTGGAATGACGATGCTAAATTCTACCAAAACTTTATGAGTGAATATACTAAAGTAAGCGGTAAATCACTCTATACAGCTACAAATAAAACTATCCAAAATAGCGACTCTATAATAATGATAGGTTCTAGGATAAGCAGAGATAATCCCGTAGTTAAATATGCTGCAAATATTGCTGTTAAGTCAAGAAGAGCAAATTTTGTATATATGCATCCGATTGATGATATTAATCTTCAAAATAAATACAACCAGTTTGTAAAATACGAAGCTGGAAGCGAAGAGGGTGTTATAGCATTACTTGCATCTTATCTTATAGATAATGTACCTAGTGAATATAAAGGATATTTTGATGATCTTGATATCGGTAATCTAAGCGGTGATTGTAGTGTAGGTGAAGAGGAATTTGAAGCTATCACTAAAAAGCTTATAAGAAGCAAGAATAAAACTTTAGTGATAGGTGAAGATCTTTATGCTCATAAAAGAGCTAAGAATATAGCTAGATTAGTTGGATTGATTGAGAAGTATACTGACTTTAATGTTATGATTATACCGTCTCAAACAAATACTTTGGGAGTTAGTTTGATCTGTGACCTTGATGAAAAGGGCGGTGATAAAGTTGTAGGATACAACGAAGTTGGTGATTTTGTTATCTCTAGTGAAGGGTGTGGTGATATTGAAGTACCTGCACTTAATCAGCAAGAGGGTACATTTACATCTATTGATAAAAAAGTTGTAAATACAAATGCTGCTTTAGAATTTGAGGGTTATTGTTTAAATGATATTGCAAATGCAGTTCTTGGAACAGTAGTTGAAAATACTATAGACTATACGGCTTATTTACCTAGCTCTAAGGGTTATAAAGAGGTAAAATTTGATGACCTTAATAATGGTTATGATAAATATGGTAACGACCTAAGAGGTTATTCTTTAGAAGATACAGATGCAGATGCTCAAAATATAGAGTTAGAAGAGGTAAATGATATAGCTGCGTATAACGGTACAGTTATTTACAGATGTGAGCCACTTCACCAATTTAATACAAATACTTCAAAATCTTTACAACTTCAAACAAACAGAAGTTTAAGAGGTAGTGCAGCATTTGCAACAGCAGCTAAGATAAAAGACGGAGATACAGTAACTATAAGTTATAATAATAAAACTGTAACTAAGAAATTTAAAATTGATACTGCTATAAAAGGTACGATTGCATTATGCCCTACATTTGATGATAAGTTGGAAGATGGAGCGGTAACTTTCGGATATAGATTTAAGCAAGTACAAATTCAAAAGGTTGATGTGTAATGAGTGATATGATAACTATAACTATTAACGGTAAAGAGTGTCAGGCAAAAGCGGGTGAGTTTATATTAAACGTAGCAAGAGCAAATGATATATTTGTTCCTGCTATTTGTTATCAAACTAAATGTACACCATCTTTAGCTTGTAGACTGTGTTTGGTTGAGGCAGACGGTAAGCAGGTGTATGCTTGTAATGCAAAATCAAAAGACGGTATGGTAGTAAATGTAGATACTCCAAATATTGAGAAAGAGAGACGAGCTATAATGGAGGTTTACGATGTAAACCATCCATTGCAGTGTGGTGTTTGTGATCAAAGCGGTGAGTGTGAACTTCAAAATTATACATTGTATATGAATGTTGATAAACAAAACTATGCGGTAAGAGATGTAAACAGACCTACGGCTGACTGGGGTGTTATGAAATACGATCCGGGTCTTTGTATAGTTTGTGAAAAGTGTGTAACTGTTTGTAAAGATATGATTGGTTCAAATGCTCTGGGTACCGTAAAAAGAGGTGCCGATGCACTTGATGCAAACTTTAAAGCAACAATGCCAAAAGATGCATACGCAATGTGGAATAAACTTAACAAAAATCTTATCGGTTTTGAAGAAGAAAAATGTGTTGATTGTGGTGAGTGTATAGCGGTATGTCCGGTTGGTGCTCTTGTAAGCACAGACTTCCAATACAAAACAAACGCTTGGGAACTTGAAAAAATTCCTGCATCTAATCCGTACTCTTCTGATTGTGCATTGATGTATTATGAAGTTAAACATGATACTATTGCTAACAATACTGAAAAAAGAATCTACAGAGTAACTAATGATTCTCACTATACTTCTTTAAGCGGTGCTGCTAGATTTGGGTTTGATTTTGTTAATAAAGCTTCAAAAGATGAAGAATCATTTAAAAATGCAGTAGATGCAGTTAAAAATGCAGATACGATTGTATTTAACTCATTTATTACAAATGAAGAAGCAGAGATCTTACAAAAGATCAAAGAAAAGACAGGTGCCAAACTTGTAAATGAAGATGCTAGAAGATTTAAAAACTTTATGGACGAATACTCAAAAGTAAGCGGAAGCAGTTTATACAGTGGAACACTAGAAAATATTCATAATAGTAACTTCCTTGTAAGTGTTGGTTCTTACCTTAAATCAGATGCTCCAAATGCCAAATATGCATTTAACAATGCGATCTCTATGAATAAAGGTGCAGGTCTTTACTTCCAATCTATGGGAGATACACATATTGAGGGATTCGGTAAAAAAGGTAAAACAATAGAAACTATTGCAAATAAACCTTTAACAGAAGATGCTGTACTTTACTTTATACTTGATCAATTTGGAAAAGATCTTCCTTCTGATATATCTTCATTCTTGGAATCTCAAAGAGAAACAAGAGTAAAAACAGTAACAGAAACTATAAAAGAAAAAATAGTTGAAAAAACTGTAGATGCCGAGACCGGCGAAGAGAAAGAAGTAACTAAAATGGTACCTAAGAAAGTATCAAAAGAGGTTGAGTATACATATACTAAGCTTCTTGATACTATAGGTACAGATGAGTCACTTTTAGAAACTATTGAAGCTATGCTTGCTAAAAAAGATACTTACTGTATGATTATCGGTGAAGATTGTATCACTCATCCAAATAGTAATAATATTGCTAAACTTGCTGCACTAGTTGAAAAGTATACTGAGTTTAAAGTAGTTGTAACGCCAACGCAAACAAATACTCTTGGATGTAGTATGATATGTGACCTTGATGAGAAAATTTCAGGAAAAACAGTTGGATACAATGTAAAAGCTGACTTTACTTTAAGTGCTTTGGGTGACGGTGATCTTGATATGCCGGTTATATCTCAGCAAGAGGGTACATTTACTAATATAAACAAAAAAGTAGTTCCTACAAATGCAGCTATAGCTTATAACGGTTATATACTTAATGATATAGCAAATGAGATACTTGATACTAAAAAAGAGTTAACAGTAGATTATACTTCACAAATTTTCAATAAAATAGGATTTGATGATTTAGAAAACCACTACAGTAACGATCAAGTTGAGCATAGAGGTTACACTTTAGAGTCAAATGAAGTTAAAACTGAAGATGTGAAGTGTGAATATGAAGGAAAAACTTTAGAAGCGGCTCAAAGTGAGTATATTATATACAATGCTAATCCGATTAATCAGTTTAATGAGTTTACAGCGGTTTCAAATCAACTAAAAAATGATATAGTTGCGTTGTATGTATCACAAAACGTAAAATCTAAACTTGAAGTTGAGTCAGGTGACAAGGTAACAGTAACGGCAAACGGTACAAATATTACCTTAGAAGTTAGAGTAGATGATACTTTAACAGGTGATATTTCATATGTACCTACATTTGATAAAAATATCAATACAAAAGAGCTGTTTGATACTTGTAGATTTAATACGGCAAATATAAAGAGGGTGTAGAAGATGGATAACGATATTTTAATGACCATAGTCAAAGTAGTAGTTATATTGGCAGTATTTTCAGCATTAGCTGGATTTACAACATATATAGAGAGAAAGATTCTTGCATTTATGCAAAGAAGACCGGGACCTTTACATGTCGGTCCTTTTGGACTTTTACAGATATTAGCGGATGGTGCAAAACTGTTCACTAAAGAGGATTTTATCCCTCAACATTCTAATAGAATAATCTTTATGATTGCACCGGTAATTACTGCAGCAACAGCATTTGTTGCGATGACTGCGGTACCTTTTGTACCGGGTGTAATTATATCTGATGTAAATGTCGGTGTATTATTCGTACTTGGTGTAATGGCAACAGGACTGTACGGACCGCTATTAGGTGGTATGGCACAAGCAAATAAATGGGGTCTTTTAGGTGGAGCAAGAACTGCTATACAGCTGCTTTCTTATGAAGTTGTAACAGGTCTTTCTTTATTAGGACCGTTAATGTTAGTTGGTAGTTTATCACTTATTGACATTAATAATTATCAAGCAGGTGGAGTATCTAACTGGCTTATCTGGACACAACCTTTAGCATTCTTCCTATTCCTAATAGCAGGATATGCCGAGACAAACAGAACACCGTTTGACCTTTTAGAGCATGAAGCAGAAGTTGTTGCAGGTTACGCTACAGAGTATTCTGGTATGAGATGGGGTATGTTCTTCATCGGTGAGTACGCAAACCTGTTTACAATCTCGTTCTTAGTTGCTTTAATGTTCCTTGGTGGATTTAATGACCTATGGTTTATTCCAGGAGCAATTGCAATTTTACTTAAAGTTATGTTCTTGATTTTCCTGTTCTTATGGACAAGAGCTTCATGGCCTCACGTTAGACCTGACCAATTGATGTGGTTATGTTGGAAAATACTAATGCCTTTAGCTTTATTAAATATTTTAGTTACTGCAGTAGTTACACTGTAATTGGGAGGCTGTAATGAGTTTTAAAGATTTAAAAGAAAGAAATGTTGGGACACAAGATTATTTTCTTGTAGATATTGAAGAGTATCCGAAATCTGGTTGGGAAGAGTTCAAGCAGATTTTAGGTAGAGGTTTCAGTATGGAGCTTTTCAAAGGTCTTGGTATAACATTCAAGATCATGAAAGAAGCACTGTTTGATAATCAAATGCATAATGTTCAATACCCTTTAGAGAGGTTGCCGATTAGTCCTAGATATAGAGCAGTACATAAGTTACTTGCACTTTTAGAAAGTGGAACTAATAGATGTATCGGATGTGGACTTTGTGAAAAGATCTGTATCGCAAAATGTATCAGAATGGATACTAAGATTGATGAAGATTCAAGAAAAGAGGTTATGGAGTATACTATTAACCTAGGGCGTTGTATCTTCTGTGGTTACTGTGCAGAAGTTTGTCCTGAACTTGCAATTGTTCATGGTGGAAGATATGAAAATGCTTCAGAGCAAAGAGAACACTTCTTGCTTAAAGAAGATATGCACACTCCTTTTGATGAGTTGATAAATCAAGTTGAATATGACGGTTTTGGTGCAGTATCTCCAGATGCAGATGAAAAAATCAAAAAAACACCTCTTGCGTATTAAGGATAGATAATGTTTGAAGTAGTAGCTTTTTATTTATTTGCTTTTTTAACAATAGCAATGTTTGTAATTACGGTGACAACTAAAAATGCACTGTATGCACTAAGTTCACTGGCGGCTGGTATGATTTTTATATCGGCATTTTTCTTCTTACTGAATGCTGACTTCCTTGGAGCGGTTCAGATAGTTGTATATACAGGTGCAGTGATGGCACTTTATGCATTCGGTATGATGTTCTTTGACTCTATTAACGATGTTAAAGAATCTGTAGCAAATCCAAAATTAACATTTATGTTAAGTGGTATCATTGCTGTTATCGTTGTTGCTATATTTGTTGCTCCGGTTATCGGAGAACATGCAATAGCACATTACCCTGTACACCCTGAGTATGGTAATACACAAGATGTTGGTTTAGTACTGTTTACTAAATATCTTGTACCTTTTGAAGTTGCTGCAGTTATGTTACTTGTTGCAATGATCGGTGGAATTATACTTGCCGGTAAAAAGATGGATATTTCTGTTACTCAGATGTCTGAACATGATTTAGATAATCATAAGACTGATACAGAGATTGAAAAGGATATAAAATGAGTTTAACATTAAATGATTATTTAATACTTAGTACAATTATCTTTATGATAGGTATGTACGGTGCACTGATGAGAAAAAACTTATTGATGCTGTTCTTCTCAACAGAGATCATGTTAAATGCGGTAAACATCGGTCTTGCCGCAATATCAAAGTTTCACGGTGATTTAACTGGACAAATGTTTGCATTTTTTATAGTTGCAATCGCTGCAAGTGAAGTTGCAGTTGGTCTTGGATTATTGATATTATGGTTTAAAAGACATAATACGATTGACCTTGATTCACTACAAAGTATGAAGGGATAGTAGAATGGAAAGTTATTTATATATTGCACTTTTTGCTCCATTAGTTGGATCTTTATTTGCAGCTTTATTTGGTAATACTCCTAAGAAGTTATTTACAGGTGTGGTAACATCTGCACTTCTTGGTGTATCATTAGTTGCATCGTTAAATCTACTGTACTACGTTTTCGCAACGGGAAATATAGTACATGTTAAGATGTTAGATTGGATTGTTATAGGAAATGTAAACATTCCGTTTGGATTTGTTGTAGATCAAGTAAGTGTTACTATGATGGTTGTTGTTACTACAGTATCAACAATGGTACATATACACTCTATAGGATACATGGATCATGATAAGAGTTTTAACAGATTCTTTGCATGGTTATCTGCATTTGTTTTCTCTATGATGATACTGGTTATGTCTGATAACTTTGCCGGACTGTTTATCGGTTGGGAAGGTGTTGGTCTTTGTTCATGGGGTCTAATTGGATTCTGGTACCATAAAAAAGATGTTGAGAAAACTGATGATATTCATGAATCTCCATTCTCTACACTTTCTCCTTACTCTTCAATCAGCCCGGGTTATGCGGCAAACGAAGCGTTTATTATGAACAGAGTAGCTGACTTAGCAATGTTGATCGGTATGTTCTTAATATTCTGGAACTTAGGTACACTACAATATGACGAAGTATTTGCTAACGTTGGTGGATTAAACCACGGTACGGTTGTAGCAATTGCAGTGTTCTTATTTATAGGTGCTATGGGTAAATCAGCTCAGTTCCCGTTCAACCAATGGCTTGCAAATGCGATGGAAGGTCCTACACCCGTATCTGCACTTATTCACGCAGCTACGATGGTAACGGCTGGTGTTTACTTAGTAATCAGAGCAAATGAGATCTATGCAGTTGTTCCGGAAGTTGGATACTTTATAGCATGCCTTGGTGCGTTTGTTGCTATATTTGCAGCATCTCAAGCGCTAGTAGCTACAAATATGAAAAAGATCATTGCATTCTCTACATTATCTCAACTTGGATATATGTTCGTTGCAGCAGGTCTTGGAGCTTACTGGGTGGCATTGTTCCACCTTGCAACTCACGCATTCTTCAAATCTGTACTGTTCTTAGGTGCAGGTAACGTTATGCATGCTATGAACGATGAGATCAATATCAAAAAGATGGGTGGTTTAGCTAAACATATGCCTCAAACAGCACTTATTATGACTGTTGCATCTGTTGCACTAGCCGGTATCTTCCCGCTTGCAGGTTTCTTCTCTAAAGATTTAATCTTAGAGGTTGCATTTGGTTCACACGCTTATATCATATGGGGTATCTTATACATCACTGCCGGTTTAACTGCATTCTATTCATTTAGACTTGTTATGTATGTATTCTACGGTAAAGAGAACTGGAGCCACAATAAAGAGGATGATAACTATCAACATCCACATGAAGCATACTCATATGTAATTGCTGCTATGACTCCGCTTGCAATACTTGCGGTTGTTGCCGGTTGGTTCAAAGGTGGTTTTGTTGAGATGATCACACAAAAACTACCTCCTTTAGAGATCCATGCAAGCAGTATGACTCTATGGATACTTATTATTATAACTTCAGCTATAGCACTTGGCGGTATTGCATATGCCGTATTCAAGTACAGAAAAAGTGGTACATACTGGAGTGAGAAATTCAAAGATAGAGCTTGTTACAAATTGTTGGCAAACCAATATTATATGCCTCATTTGATTGAAAATCTTGTTAATAAACCGTACCTAGCATTGTCTAAGTTCAGCTGGAAAGAGCTTGATCTTAAACTAATAGATGCAATTGTAGATGGTATTGCAAAAGGTATCTACGATGGTGGTGAAGCAGGAACGGCTATGCAGTCAGGTAACTTATCTAAAGGTCTGAAATGGATGGGTATAGGTATAGTTGTTCTATTGATCTTGGTTATCTTTTTCGGTAACTTGAAGTAAGGAAGGAAACATATGGAACATATTTTATCAATATTAATATTTTTTCCGGCGTTTGCAGCTGCTATAGGTTTTATAGTAGATAAAGATGCAATAAGAACGTACGGAATCACAGTTACGGCAATAGAGTTTTTACTTTCTTGCTTCTTATGGGCTACATTTGACAATAATGTAGGTGGTATGCAGTTTACTGAATTTATACCTATTATTACTCAATACGGTATCTCATACAACTTAGGAATTGACGGTATTTCGTTATTCTTAGTTATTATGACAACATTTATGACAATGATTGCACTTATAGGATTAACAGAGAAAAGAGATCTTAAAAACATGATCATCACTGTTTTATTCTTAGAGATGACAATGGTTGGTGTTTTTGTTGCTTTAGATGCGATTTTATTCTATGTATTCTGGGAACTTTCTTTAGTACCTATGTTATACATTGTCGGTGCATGGGGTGGAAAACTTAGAATCTATGCATCTATCAAGTTCTTCCTGTATACGTTTACAGGCTCGCTTGTTATGCTTGTAGGTATGTTATACTTAGGTTATGTTTATTTCCAAGCAACTGGAAACTGGAGCTTTAGTTTACTTGACTGGAACATGTTAATGCTTCCATACGATATGCAGTTATGGTTATTTGTAGCGTTCTTCTTAGGATTTGCAATTAAAGTACCGATGGTACCATTCCATACGTGGCTTCCTTACGCTCACGGTCAGGCACCTACAATTGGTTCTGTAATACTTGCGGCAGTACTTCTTAAAATGGGTACTTATGGATTTATTAGATTCTCGTTACCTCTATTCCCGGATGCGAGTGTAGCAATGATGATACCTATGGGAGTACTTGCAATTATAGCAATTATATATACGGCTATGGTCGCATATGCACAAGAGGATATAAAACAGGTTGTTGCTTATTCATCTGTATCTCATATGGGTGTTATTATACTTGGTATCTTCGCAATCAATGTTGAGGGTATCGGTGGATCTATCTTCTTAATGATCTCTCACGGTATTGTTTCAGGAGCTCTGTTCATGCTTGTTGGTGTGATATACGATAGACGTGGAACAAAAATGATGAGTGAGTTCGGTGGACTTGCTAAAACTATGCCAATGTACGCAACAGTGTTTGGTATTATGCTTATGGCATCAGTTGGACTTCCTTTAACTATAGGATTTGTCGGTGAGTTCTTAAGTTTACTTGGATTCTTCGCAGTTTCACCATTTCTAACAGGGCTTGCAGGTACGACAATTATTCTTGGTGCTGTATATATGCTAGTTCTTTACAAGAAAACATTCTTTGGACCAATCACAAATCCAATCAATGAAAAACTTCAAGATATTAAAGGTAGAGAAGTAGCTGCTTTAGTACCTTTAGTTATGTTGGTTGTGTACTTAGGTGTATATCCAAAGCCGATTTTAGAGCCTGTAGACAAATCTGTTAAGCAGTTGGTTCAAGTTATGTACTTAAAATCAACTGCACCTGAGACTAAAGCTACGATAGCTTCAGTTAATACAATAGGGGAGGTAAAATAATGATACCACCAATTTCAGTAGACTTGGCAGCACTAAATCTGCCTTCATTGGTACCGATGCTTGTAGCAATTATCGGTGCTTTAGCGATATTATGTATAGATCTTGTAACAAAGAACTTACATAAATCATTGTACGTTATGTTAACAATCTTAGTTTTAGTTATAGACCTAGGAACAGTAATAGGTTACGGTGGAGCAACTAGAGGTTTCTTTGATGTAATGCTAATGGATGGTATAGCTATACTTTCTCAGATCATTATTATTGTTGCTTCAGCACTTTTTATATTATTAGCATTATCTCAACAAAGATTCCACGAGTACAGATACCCTGAATATTTTGCTCTGTTCTTATTTATGATTGCCGGTTTCCAGTTTATGGTTGCATCGGATAATCTTATCTTGATCTTTGTTGGTCTTGAAACGGCATCTATGGCACTATATACACTTATAGCTATGCATAACAGAGATAAATCAACGGAAGCCGCTATCAAGTACTTTACTATGGGTGCATTGGCAGCTGGATTCTTTGCCTTTGGTTCTATGATATTCTATGGACTTACAGGAAGTGTTGAACTTGGACAGATCTCTCAAAGTTTAGTTGCCTCAAATTTCCAACCGTACCCACTAGTACTAGTTGGTATTGTGTTTATCCTTGGTGGTATTGGATTTAAACTTTCTTTAGTTCCATTCCATACTTGGGCACCTGATGTTTATGAGGGGTCGAGTTCAGCTATGGCTGGATATATGTCAATTGTTCCAAAAATAGCTACATTTATTGTAGCACTTAGATTTTTTGAGATATTCGTAAGTGTAGATAATGCATGGGTAGAGATGATCTTATACATAATTGTTATTACTACTATGACTTTACCAAATATGGTAGCTCTTGTACAAACAGATGTAAAAAGAATGCTTGCTTACTCTTCTATCTCACATGCAGGTTTTGTTATGGGTGCAATCTTGGTAGGTACTTCTCAAGCTACTGAAGGGTTATTCTTATACTGGATCTTATTTACGTTTACAAACCTTGGTGCGTTTGCTATGCTATGGATCAATAGAACTAAGAACAATCATGGATTCCAATCGGATCATCCTTTTGAGAAGTTCTCAGGACTTGTAAAGTTATCACCGGTATCTGCATCGATTATGGGTCTGTTTATGCTAAGTTTGGCAGGTGTACCGCCATTTAGTTTATTCTGGGGTAAGATGTTCCTAATCGGGGCTGCTGTTAACGGCGGTCATATAGTACTTGCTCTTATTATGGCACTTAACTCTGCAATTGCTGCTTACTACTACTTAAAACTAATAGTATACATGTTCTTAAAGTCACCTCAAGAAGATGATAGAATTGATTACATGGGTAATGCAAACAACCCTCTTAGAACAGTTGTAGGTATATCGGCAATTATAACGATAACTTCAATATTCTATATTAACCCACTATTAGAGATGATCTCTTCTTACGTACAAGTAAGCGGATTCTAATATACTTATTTATAGCCAGATATAAACATATCTGGCTAATATAAATAAAATTCAAAATATTTAATAAATTAAGCTAAAATTAATTGACAAAAGATGTTTGTTCCGATATAATTCGCGCTGTAATTAAATAGCAAACTTTTAAATAAAAGTTTCGTGTGTCAAGGTAGCTCAGCTGGTTAGAGCGCTGGTCTCATAAGCCGGAGGTCGAGGGTTCAAGTCCCTCTCTTGACACCATTTTATAACAAAACATTCCGGCATAGCTCAGCGGTAGAGTAGATGACTGTTAATCATTTGGTCCCTGGTTCGATCCCAGGTGCCGGAGCCA
>JAYEMD010000102.1:0-14059 GCA_034717895.1 Campylobacterota bacterium
AGTTGCAAGTTCTATATTTGTAATAGATTAGAATTTTATACTATATAAGCTTTATCTATTATAAGAAATCAAACCATTATACATAATAGTCAGTCATCATTTTCTCCACCATATCTTTACCATTGTCAGGTGCTAGTTTTGCATAGCGTAGAGTTTGTTGTATATCTTTGTGGTTTAGCAGCTTTTGTATTGTATATATAGGTGTGTTATTTATGGCAAGGTGGGAAGCATAAGTATGCCTTAGTGTATGAATAACAGCTTTGTTTTTTCGATCATCATGATCAATGTCTTGATTGAAATATTTGTTTAATATATTTATCATTTTTCTTTGCAGTGTTCTATCCTATGATAAGATCATTATTGTTTTTTTGTTTATGAATAGTTTTTAATCTTTCATTTAGGTTAGCATCGAAAAAGCCTCTATAGGTTTCATCATTTTTAATATCTTTTAGTGTTATGATATTATTTTCAAAATCAATATCTTTTTTCCTAATATTCATTATAGTTTGAAGCCTACCACCTGTAGACAAAGATAGTAAAGTGAAGATTGTTAATTCTTGATCATCTTTGACCGTGTCTATAAGTTGTTTTATCTCCTCTGTTTTTAGGTACCTTTCTCTTGCATTATCTGTTTTGTGATGTATTATTTTTGATGCTGGGTTATTTTTAGTATATTTTTGTTTTAAAATTGCATGGTTAAATATTGCTCTTATTTGAGCTATGAACCAATTAACTGTTTTAGGAGACTTCTCTTTTATCAGTATCCTTTGAATCTCTTCAATATCTTCTCTATTTATATTTTCTACATTTTTAGTGCCGATAAGCGGATATAAAACTTTTTTATATCGTCCTTTGCTTCTTTCATTGTCTTTGTTATGTATCTCTTTATCTTTAAAGTAATTGTTTGCAAATTCATCAAAAGTGATGATATTGATCTCTTTTTTTCTTCTTATAGGAGGTTGTTCACCTAGTTTGATCTTATTAAGTATATTGATACGTTGTTCATAACAATAGTTTCCTCTAATACCCTCAGAGTATTTTCCTATTTTTAGTTCAACTAACTTATTATCGAGATCTTTATAACGTATATAAAAAGTTTTATCAGCCTTTGCGTTTGTCTTTGACTCTCTATAGAAAACACCTGAATATTTAGTATTGATTCTCTTTGACATCTCTTCCTCCTAAATCAGTTTATAATAAAATATTATAACAAAAAATACAAAAAATTCCCACCTATTTCCCACCTAAGATGAAAAATCGTGGTTATTTATGATAAGATATGATAAATACAAAGCTGCTATAATGTGGTCATTAAGCCTTTAAAATAAGGCTTTATAGGCAATTTTATAAAAGATGATAATAAATGATTAAATTCATATTTTCGAATCCCCCACTCTCTGCACTACTTTTTCAATCATTTAAATCCCTTAAATACTAATTTATAAAATATTATATTGATATGTTTAGCATAAGAATTATGTCTATTTTCTTTATCAAAACTTTCTTTTACAAGTTCAATTTTTAGATTGTTAAACTCTTTATATAGTTCTGTATTTTGTAAAGATTTTAAAAATGATACTTTCAAATTTTATCTCCAATATTTAGTTTGGAAATATGATTTCATACTTCCTAATATTAGATTTACAAAATTTATAAATTATTTTCAATTATTTTTTATGTAAATTTTTGAATTTATTGTTTTGCTATCATAAAAAGATTTTGGTATAATTATTTAAACCTAATAAATAAAGGATAAATATGCATACATTGACTTTAAATATAAAAAACAATGCTTATGACAAAATTGCATATCTTTTACAAAATTTATCAAATGATGTGGAGATTGTAAAGCATAATGTTATAAAAGATACAACAGAACCATCAAACAAAAAAATAAATTTAAGAGGTGTATTTAATTCTTATGCTAATACTAATAAACAAGAACAAGAAAAAGATGCTTGGAAAAATCATATAGTAGAACAATATAAAAAAGATAATCAATGATTAGACTTGATACAAATTATCTTGTTAGATACCTAACAAATGATAATGAAGAGATGGCTACAATTGCTGAAAATATAATTTTGAATGAGGTAAGTTATATCTCCAATGAGGTTATGGCAGAAGTTGTATATGTATTGATAGGAGTGTATGAAATTCCTAAAAAAGATGTTTCTGATATGTTAATTCAATTGGTGTCTTTTGAAAATATAAAAGTTGAGAGTAAAAACCTTATTGTAAATTCATTAAAAATATTTCAAGAAAAAAATTTAGATTTTGTTGATTGTCTATTATGTTCATATTCAAAAAAAGATGATATAAAAACTTTTGATAAGAAATTATTGAAATGTATAAACTTTAATAAATAAAAGTTATAGAATTTTAACTTTTATTTGATAAAATATCACCAAGATTAAAACAAAATGTTCCCCAAATTGGGAAATTTTAAGTATTATTTAAGTTGATAATGTTTCCTAAAAGTAGTATAGATGTGATATTTAAAGGGTTTAGAGTTATTTTTAATCTAAACTTAAAAATAATCCCCCACTCTCTGCCACTTACAATCACAAAATATCAATAAACACCTTAGCAAAAGTATTTAACAAGCTCACTTTTATTATCATTTTTAAATAATATAAAACCTTATTAGTATCATAAACATTAAAATTTATTTTGTGTTTTTAACTGCAGATAGTTTATAGGTGATAAGTTATTATCATGTGGTACAGCCTCCAACTATGCTTGAAAGCATATAGTTTACGGTTCCAAATCTATAAAAGATAAGCAGTTATCTTTTATTTTAAGATTTTCATGTCACATTTAGCGTCACAAGGTTGGGTTTTTTGGGGTGAATTTTGATTGCCTCATCCTCTTGTACCATATCAATAATATGTTTACATGTTGCAAGTAAACCACTATCTCCAATAAAAAATGCTATACCTGCATATCTATCTATCGTATGGTCAGTACCATTTTTTTAGTAATTAAAAGTGGTACTATATATTCACCATAATTTATCATTTATAATTCCTTCTTAAGCTAACTACTTATTAACAATCAAAAATGTTCTTTTTACTATTTACATAAGTATAAAACAACATTCTAAATTTCATTAGTATGAGTATATCAAATTAACAATATGATAAATATTAAGCTATATTTAATAAAAAGCTACAATTAAATGACAATGCGAAATAGATGTAATATAAAAAGATATTAAGTTGGTAGGGTGATGATTTAAAGGATTATATAGTTTATAAAAAGTGTTTAGATTAAGCTTTATATAAATCTAAAGCTTAATTCTGACTGTCTGAGACCTCGGACATAATATAGAGACATCTAGTCTCTATATTGCCTCTTCATCCTCTTCACCGGTTCTTATTCTTACGATCTTTTCAATAGGAGATACAAATATTTTACCGTCACCTATCTTACCAGTTCTAGCAGCCTCGGCAATAAGTGAAACCACCTCATCTACCTGATCTTCTGAAACTACAAGGTCTAATTTTACTTTTGGTAAAAAGTCTACAACATATTCGGCACCTCTGTAAAGCTCACTGTGACCTTGCTGTCTACCGTAACCTTTTACATCAGATACCGTCATACCTGTGATACCTGCTTCAGTTAATGCTTCTTTTACATCTTCTAATTTAAATGGTTTGATAACCGCTTCAATTCTTTTCATCTATTTTCCTTTTGATTTTATTACTCTTACCTAAAATATCATAAAATGTGAAAGAGTGGGTATATTTTTGCCAATATCAAGGCGGAGATAAAATTTATCGTAGGAGCATACTAAAGTATGTGACTATGATAAATTTTCTCGACAACGAAGATATCGGTAAAAAGATGCCTGCTATTTCACATTTTTTTAGAAGGCTCGTTTGAACTCTGGATACGCCTCAACTCCACACTCATTTACATCAAGACCTTCCAGCTCTTCATCATTTTCTACTCTTAACGGGATCATTTTATTGATTAGAAATAATACTATATAACTACTTACAAAAGCAAAAATACCAACTACAATCACACCTTTTAACTGTCCCGTAAATGTGATACCGTTTGCAGGATCACTTGCAAAAATACCAACTGCTAATGTTCCCCAGATACCGTTTATCAAGTGAACAGATAATGCACCAACAGGATCATCCATTTTTAACCTATCAAACATAGGTACGGCAAACACAACCAGTGCACCACCAATACCGCCTATAAGTATAGGCTGATATATATTATAAAGATCAGGTCCCGCAGTAATAGCAACCAAACCTCCTAAAGCACCGTTTAGGACCATTGTAATATCCACTTTTTTGTATTTAAAATACATCATAAAGCCGGCAACTATTGCACCTGCAAGACCCGCCGTATTTGTATTTAAGATAGTCAAAGCAACTGCATCTGCACTCTCTTTAGAGGCAATAGATCCAACCGATCCACCGTTAAATCCAAACCATCCGATCCATAATAAAAACGCACCAAGTGTTACAAGAGGTATATTTGAAGCAGGGATTACTCTAACTCCTCCACCTTTTGGGTATCTTCCTTTTCTTGCTCCGATTAATAGTATTGCAGCTAACAGTGCCCAGCCCCCGGTAGAGTGGATAACTGTACTTCCGGCAAGGTCGTACATAGTTAGATCAAGAATAGTTCCTTCCAACATATCAGATCCCCAAGACCAGTTAACTACGGTAGGATATATTACGGCAGACATAATAACGGCAAAGATTGCAAGCGGTATGATTTTAGCTCTTTCACTAACACCACCACTCATAATGTTTATAACCTTACCCACGAATGCCATTTGGAAAAGAAATGCTGCCCACTGACTCATACCGTCTGCTCCAAAATTACCAAAGGCTATAGAGTAACCTAATAGTAAAAATGCCATTGAAGCAACAGCATAAATCATTGTGTTCATCATTAACACAGCCGTAACATTTTTCGTTCTAACCAGACCTGCTTCTAGCATAGCAAATCCGGGAACCATAAATATAATCAATACAAATGCAAAAAGTGCAAAAAATGTATCTATAACATATGAGATATTTCCATCCATATAGTACCCTTTTTAAAAAATTTATACACTATATCAAAAATCTTTCATGCTAACCAGTGTCAAACTGTATATTTTTTATACATTAAATCAATATAGGTATCTCTAGTTTAAGTTTATTATGGCTAGAAAATATATTTGCATTGGCCTTTTTTGCTTTTATCTCTAATTCTGTTGAGCTTTCCACTTTTCTATTAACAATAAACTCTATAGATGCGATTTTATATCTTTTTTTATTTATGATCTCATACTCACCTGTTTTTATATGAACCTGTAAAGTTATCTTTTCATCATTTATAAACATTAAAAAACAGTCATTTAAACACAATAAAAAATCATTTACGTTTATCTTCATATCAGGTATTGAGATATCATATAGCTCTTCAATCTGTAAATTTGAGCTAAGAAGAGTACTGTTCTTTGAAAGATCAATAAGGCTGTATATATTTACGAGCTTTAGTTTTTCATCATTGATTGTTGTATTTTCATTTGATACGGATTTGTATAATCTTAATACTATCTCATCTTCAGTTGCATATCCTACTAAAATTGCGTAAAAATTAAGTTTGTTGTATTTTATATTTATATACTTATGGTTAAATCCAAAATTTAAACTTGCATTTGATACGGCAAGTTCAAACAACTCTTTTACACTTACAAAGTTCATTAAAAACTCTGCTTCTTTATTATAGCTTTTAACCTTACCGTTACTATCAAAAAGTAAATATGGATTTAGGTCGTTTTCTAATAGTTGCTCATAAAAGTTTTCCATCATCTCTCCTTTACTTTATACCGCTGTTTGAATATTGTTCAAGTTTTTTCCTAAGGGTCATTCTATTTATATTAAGATTGTTTGCCATTTGTACTTGAGATTTATATTTTATTTTTGCCGCTTTTAGTAACGGTATCTCAAAGATTTCAAGAAGATCTTTATAGTCTTTTTGTTTATCAAACTCTTTTAAAATATAATCCTCCAAACTCTCCATAATATCCTCTTTTGTCAAAGACTTTAGTAATACATTTTTATATATTGATCTTTTAAGAGATATTCCGTTTTCGCTTAGGTCTATCTCTATCTCTTTTATATCAACGGCAAGGTTATATATAGAAGATGCTTCCTCAATATACATATCCGTAAGCTTTTTAAGATCTTCTTCCCTCTCCTGCAACGGTGGAATTTCTATTTTTATTGCAAATTCTGATTCTATCTCACTTGGGATACTATTAGTAGTTGCTATTATTTTTACATCTTTAAGATACTCCATAAACTCTTTTTTATTCACGACATTATGAATATTTGTTACTATTATCTCTTGATACTCGTCAATATTAACAGTTTTATTTATTAAAGACTGTTCCAAAACAAAAGAGTCAAATACCACGGCATCACTTGTGATCACTTTTGTAAGAAGTTTCTTCCCTACACCGATTGGTCCGGAAATCAGAATATTTACAGGAAGGGACGATGACATCTGTGCTATATTCAGTATCTTTTTGGAAGCTTCAGATTGAGCAATAAATTTTTTCATACTAAGTTGCCTTGATATTTTTCTAGCCATTATTAAACCTTTTTTTTGCTTAAAAAGATAAACAGTCCAAGCGATAATATCAATACAGAGACTCCGCATATTAAATATACCGCATTTATCATCAACGAGTAATCATCTATAGCTATTTTAAATACAACCATCAATGATTCTATTAAAAGAGCAATTATAATTGTAATTGAGAACTTGGTAAGAACTTTATATTCAGTACTTGAATTCTTTGAATAGTTTTTAAAAACCACCTCTTGTTCTAGTATGGTTTTGGCAAGATCAAATATTGCAAGTCCTAAAGTAAGAGCAATTACGGGCTTAAAAATTGACTCTATAGATAAACCGTCTTTATACAATACGGAGTTTACAAACTCGTAAATACTGTAACCTATAGTAAATAGTGCCAGTATTACCATAGAAAAAGCTGCTACTAAATAAAAACCTTTACTTAATATATTAAACTCTTTTTGTATCTCAAGAAGTCCTAATCTTTGGAGCAGCAATGTAAGATTGAAATCTAAGAAAAATATTTTCTCATTTTCTTTTTTTATAACAGTTATACATGTTTGACCTGTTGCACTGCTAATATAAGGCTTGGTAACAGCAATATCTTCAAAGTTTCCGACTTTATCCATAAGGTATCTTCTATTTCTACCTATAGGATTTGAACTTTTCTTATTTCTGTATATATTTTGTGATATCTGGTTCAAGCTTTGATAATCACACATATAAACCAACTCCAAAGATGGAAATATCTTATATAGTTTTTCAAATTCATCATCTTCTCTTATGGTTAATTCACCGCTATTATAAATTGTCTCCACTAAAAATTTTTCTATTTCTAAAATATTTTTATTATATGTTTCCATAAACTGATTCATATATAGACCTCCTTACTTTTACATATTATATCGTTTCAGGAATATTAGTGGGGGATAATATGATTATAATTTATACAGCTTATACTATTATATCAAAACAAACTATATATTTATTATCTTTTAATGATGTATTATATGAATATGTTCTACACATATTTCCACTGGCTTTAGATATATACTCTCCACTTAGGTAATCACCCCTTATAGATTCTTTTGCTAAAAAATAATACTCTTTTAAACTATGATCATGACCACAATTTGTAGGTGTATATAGAAGTTTGCCGTTTTGTTCTATAATAGTTTCACCTATCTGCACTCCACTATTTTTATTAAGTAGATATATAGCCTCTATTTTATTGTCATTTTTTACAACTTTAAATAACATTACACTAATATCATCTATATCATTATCCAAAATATGAACTATACTTTTTGCAAGCTCTTTTGAGCGTTCTAGTAAAGCGATCTTTTTATTTATATGATTTTGTAAAATATTTTTATAGCTGACTCCCATATTTTGGACAGTATCTATAATAGAGTCCTTATTTTCCGTATCAATCTGATTTAACGGTTTACTAAAATAGAAGCCTTGAAAAATATCTATATCTATTTTCATACAATGAAGAATCTCACTTTTACTCTCTACCCCTTCTGCTAAAACCAATGCTCCGATTTTGTGGCACATATTTGCTATACCGTTTAGTATTTGTGAATTTACAAAATTATTATGTATATCAAATATTAAAGACCTATCTATTTTTACTAAATGAGGCTTTATCAAAGAGAGTCTGTCAAAACTTGAATACCCTGTACCAAAATCATCTACGGCAATTATAAAGCCCTCCTTTTTATATTTATTAACAAATTTTTCCAATTGCAGGCTGTGATTTATACTATCCTCTTTTATCTCAATTACGATATTAGATGCACTAATACCGCTTCTTTTTACTTTTTCAATAAAATCATCAGAGATATCATTATCTATTATTGAAGATTCAAAGTTCAAAAATAAAAGTAGCTTATCATCTTCATCATAATACTTTTTAAATTTTTTTAATGCCAGTGATCTCACATAACAATCAAGGAAAGAGGAAAGATTCTCTTTTCTTGCCTCTTCAAAAAGCTCTACAGGTGAGATATAATCATTGTTTTTATCTTTTGCTCTTGTTAAAGCTTCAAATGAATATATCCTTTTATTTCTAATACTAACTATAGGCTGTAAAAATATCTCGATTTGATTATTATTTATAAGTTCCTTTATCATATTTATCCTTTTTTTATATTTGTATAGACTTTATTTCTTCCGTTTTGTTTTGCTTTATACAAAAGGTCATCAGCTTTTTTATATATAAGTTCCGTATTCTCATTTTCACCCTTATAGATATAAAGCCCGCATGATATGGTCACATACGATGAAGCACTGTTGTTAATATGCTCTATTTTTAGATTTTCTATATTTTCTCTAAGATTATCGGCAATAAGGTCACCGTCTTTTTCATCTTCTACAAAATAAAGAATACCAAACTCCTCTCCGCCAAGTCTAAATACCAGGTCACTTTCCCTTTTTAAACTCTTTTTTATTGTTACTGCAACTCTTTTTAATGTTTCATCACCCTCTTGATGTCCGTATGTATCGTTATATTGTTTAAAATGATCAATATCCAGTATTCCGAATATTAAAGTTTTATTTAGCCTTTTTGCAAGATTTATCTGCTTATTGAACATTTTGTCAAAATACCTTCTGTTATATAAAGATGTAAGGGAGTCTGTAATAGAGATCTTCTCAATAAGCTTTTTATCTGTGATATCTTCCCTTATTGCATCATACCCTATAATATTACCGTAAAAATCAAACTCAGGACTTACTGTTGTTTTTGCCCAGTATGTTGAACCGTCTTTTTTCATATTAGGTATCTCTTTATGCCACACCTTACCGCATTTAATAGTTTCCCACAACCCTTTAAAAGTATTGTCTGTAACATCGGGATGCTTTAACAACTGATGTGTATTTCCAATAAGTGTTTTTCTCTCATACCCGGTTGCATTACAAAATGCTTCACTTACAAATGTTATTTCTCCATTTGTATTTGTACTTGAAAGAAGTACGTTTTTATCTATAAGTTTAAAATACTTTTGGTTTTGTTCATCTTCAAGCTCTTTTATTAATGTATTTGTAATTATCTTCAAAATAGTTTTTTGACGTTGATTCAAATTTAACGAACTTATTTCACTGTAAAACTTTAACTCAATTACACCTATAATTTTTCTATTGTCTATTAAAGGAATAGCAAATATCTTAACTGTTTTAGTATCTAGCATTTTTATCTTTCCTGTGGAGAATGCTTCACCGATTACCCCGGCATACATATCGATAATTTTTGTTGAGCTATTTATATTTCTATTATATACCCCTAAAAGCTGCATTTTCATATTTTTATAGTTTGATATATACATAGAGGCAGAAGATGCGGCTAACTGTTTTGATATAAACTCCAAAGAAACATTAGAGATATTTTTTATCCCCTTCGTTTCTTGTAAAATAGTATAAAAATCATTTAGCATCTGAAGATTCTTTAAATTTTTCTTATTTAGTTCTTCATCTTTTTGAAGTGCTTGTTCAACAGCCCTTAAAATAAACAAATCTGCCAATAGGGTTACTATTAAAACTCCAACAGCAATATTCATCCTATCTAAATAACTTGCATGATCAATTATCCCATTGATCTGCTGTAAAGACAAATATAGATGGGCTTGGTAAAATATTGTAATTAAAAAAAACAATACAAGAAAGCCTGTAATATTTACTGCTGTTTTATAGTTCATCATATAACCTTTATTCTGTTAATTCATCTTTTAGTTTTTGTATATTTAAAAGTGTTAATAATTTATTATCAAAATGATCTTTTTCCAATGCAACAATACTTTCTATTAAAGCCCCGCCGCTTATTAGGTGATTTTCTATCGGTTTGATCTTGTCAAGCTTCACATCAACTATTCCCGATAGATCATCTATCAATATACCCACACACTGTTCAGGGTTGTTCTTATCAAAATTTACAATAATAATATCGGTATACTCAGAACTATGCTGTTCTTGAATAAACTGCCCAATATCAATAACACTTACAACTTTTTGTTTATGCACAACCGAACCTTTAAAGTAATGGTTGTCATTTAAAGTTATTGAAGACTCCAGCTCTTTTACACTTACTGCTTCAAGTACGTTTGATGCATGAACTCCAAGATATTTTTGACCTATAAAGAATGTAGCAACCTCTGCACAATCTTCACAATCCTCATCATCTAAAACAGTATCCATATGATTTAGTGTTTTATCTTCATTAAAATCTACTTTTATATCTGACTCACTTATATATGAGAAGAAAAATGAATATAGATCATTTTCATAGTCATCCTTACTGCTTTTATACTCCCTGTATCCAGATGAACACTTTACACCCAAAGCATAATATTTTCCGTTTAAAGTAATGATCTGACTTAAAGACTCACCGTTTTTAAGTTCAAAATATTTATCATCCAGCGCAAAAACATCTCCTGTCTTATAATCTTTACTGCTTGAAGCTATAACTGTCTTATCTTTTGAAGCAAGTACACCAAATACACCTTTTTTGATCTCACCGGTTACATATCTTGGAAGTGATTCATTTATCATAGCATCAAACTCAACTTCTGAATCAAACACTATACCGATACCCCCAACTATAGTGTTCTCATCTTTTAATGACTTAATTGATGAGTTGTAGATATATGTATGTCTGTTGTTATAAAGATCTGTTTTTTCAAAATCAGACACGCAGTATTTTGATGAATCGTTTATCTTCAATGTTTTTTCCACCCAAAGATTATCAAGCTTTTTACCAATTACTAGCTTTTCATCCTCATTTGAAACGGCAATTATCACACCGTTTTTATCATAGATGAAAAGATTTGTATAAACAGTATATAGATTGTTTATATATTTTAAAATGGAACTTAATTTATCCACATGCTCATAGTTTAACTCTTTGTTGTCAAGTATACTTCTAAACTCAGATGTAAGTGCCCACCATCTACAGTCGTTTGCCCTTTCATACAAGTTTCTATCCATAATATCTATCATCAAAGATGCTATAGAAACCGTATCGTTTAGTATTATTGTTTTTGTTAGGTTTATAATAGATGAATTGAATATATTTTTAGTATTTTCACCTGTTTTTGAAACCTCATTTAACAATACTCTGGAGAAATTCTTATCGGCACTTTGGTTTTTACTTTGTGCGATATTTCCGTTCCATACGGCTCTGTTTAGATTGTGTTGTATCTCTTCTGCTCGCAATGGTATCTCTTTTAACTCTTGGGAAAAATTCTCTCCATATTGAAGTATCGCTTGAAGCACATTATCATCTATAGATATATCCTCCCCTTGATCTTGTAAAAAAGCATACTCCAAAGGAACCATAATATGACCATACCAGCCAAGTCCCATAAAATCCTGATAACCATTGGTTGAGCAAGTCTTCGCAAGATAGTATCTTCCGCCAAAAGATATAACTTTATAGATCTCATTTTTTACAAGCTCCAGCTTTGCACCTAACGGTACATGATATTTATCACTGCTTGCAATAACTGTTCCTGTTTTATCCAAAAGTGTAATACACTCTTGATTTTGCTCATTAACAAGATCACCGAATATACCTTTCATCTCATCGGTAAATCTAAAACATAATGATAATATACCAATTACATCATCCTTATCTTCATTTGTTTTTGTAACTTTATATGAATATACAAGTGTTTTGTTATACTGTGGCGTAAAGTCATGGTATTTATAAGTTTCTATGTACTCTTCACTCGTATTTAAAACAAGATCAATTATCTCATCATTTGATTTGGCAAGATCCAATGAATCATCAAGATTAACAAGTACATTACCCTGTTGGTCCATTAGAACGATATCAAAATATACACTGTATTTTGACACATACTCCTCAAAGCTTTTTTTCATATGTTTTAGATTTTCTTCATATGATGGATCAAACCTTGAAACGGTATTTTGTAAAAAATATCTTATATCATCATCTGTCGCCAAAAAACCGATATCGGCTGTTCTTTCAAATAGATTTCTTATCACTATATCTACTGCTATTTGAGCTTTTGCGGTCATCTCTCTTACTGTTTTTTTTAGTGTCTCTGTTGCTAAATGGTTTAGCAGTTTGTCCGTTAATGTACTAAAACTTTTTTTAGTAGACTCCATATCAATATTGCTGTTTCCAAGATGCCCCATAATTGTAAGGTTATCCCAGCTTTTAGATAAATTTGAAAGGTTTTCTCTATAATATTCTACCGATTCCATATATTTGATCAATTCAAATAGTTTTTCATCTATCATAATACCTTTGTAGTTTAATTTATCTGTATTATTCATATAATTCCTTTAAGGCTTTTTTAGATTAGGGCTAAAAAATAAACAATTTAATTCTTTTATTATTTTATAACACATTTGTATCTATTATTATTTCTACAATTATAACACTAACTATACGGATTATATACATAGAAACAGTATTATAAATATACAATTATATTTTTGGAAACTTTACGACAAATGATGCACCTCCATTAAATGGAGAATCGGTCACATATATTTCACCATCCATAAGCTTTGTAAAATATTCTGCATTATAAAGCCCCAAACCAAAACTTTTTACTGCCCTTAATGACTTGGTATTTAGTTTATTGCTTTTTTTAAAAACATTTTTTCTCTCTTTTTGGGGTATTCCGGGTCCACTGTCTTCTACAGCTATTACAACAGAATCTATATCTTCAAAAGCAGAAAGCTTTATAGTTCCCTCTTTGGGTGTGAATTTTATAGCATTAGTTATTATATTGTTTAATATATGATTTTTAACCCTTTTAAAATCTATATTGACTTCAGGTAAATTTCTTTGAATATATGTTTTAAACTTAATATCTTTTGATACAGCTTCATATGTAAAACTTTTACTATATTCTCTAAGCAGATATGTCAAGTTTGTTATATTATTTGGTTCTACTATAGCATGATCACTCTCTATCAACGAAGTTACTAATATAGAGTCAACCATCTCCTCAATATCTTTAGTAGCCCTTTTCATTATTTTCATTGAAGATTTACATTTAGTGTCACAGATATTATTATCTTCCAAGTCATATGTAAGAAAATCCATAGTACCTTTTAGTACCGTTAACGGGGACTTTAAGTCATGGACAATTGTTTCTAGTATCTCTTTTTTATATTCCATATTATCCCTTTCATAGAGGTTGATAAAAATTATTTTACATTATAAAAAAGAAAACTAGATGCTTTTTTTGTATAAATTATACACATATTGTTTTTTCACACATATATTTATATATCATTACTATATTGGTAACATTAAATAAGAAGAGAATGATATGACACAACTTACAAATCACAAAAATAGTTTTCAATCATAAAAAGGTAACAGTTTCAGGCTGTTACCTTTTTTTATATATTTTTAACATTATTTTGTATATTTATTATACATTTATTTGTTAATAATAGTTTTTGATTATGTCATAAT
>JAYEMD010000103.1:0-2900 GCA_034717895.1 Campylobacterota bacterium
ATCAATATTCATAATAAAAAAATATATTGAGAAAAACTTTTGAAAACTAATTAATAGACAATAGTGTGTATTTTTGTAAAATAAGAAAAATGTCACAAAAATATAAAAGCTAACTTAAAGTCTCTTTTATTCACTTTAGGTAATAATAAGAAATCAGGGAAATAGTATTTTATATTGTTATATACATATAAAAGTTCGGTAATTAAATAGGAAGATGTATGAAAATATTAAAATATGTAAATAAAGACTTGATGGAAGATATGGATAAAGAAGAGTTCATAAATACGGAATTGCCTAAGTATGAGAATATTCATCTTGTCAGTTACGGAACCGGTGAAAAGAAGTTTGAAGTTTATTGCGGTAAAAAAGCCGGAGCTCAACATAAATTTCTTGCGAAGGTTACACTTTCAAATATCTTAATATATGTTGTTATTCCCAGTGATTTGGATCTGATGCACTTTTTAAAACAATATCATGCTATTGTTAAATAGGATCATTTACTTATTAGTTGATTTTTAACAAACTCTTTGTAGTGACCCTCTTGGGCGTCAAGCTCACTATGTGAGCCTTTCTGTACCAGTTTACCTTCATTTAGTACGTATACCGTATGGGCATTTTTAACCGTACTTAGTCTATGTGCTATAGTGATAACGGTTTTGTTTTTTAATATAGGCTCTAAAGCTTCAAAAAGTTTTGTTTCTGTGTGTACATCCAAGGCGGAGGTTGATTCATCAAATATAACAACTTTAGGATCGGCAATAATCATCCTTGCTATTGAGAGTCTTTGTCTTTGACCTCCTGATAATCTTATACCGTTTTTTCCAACTACCGTATCTAAAAGCTTTGACATATTTTGTACTATATCATACATCTGTGCAGTTTTTAAAGCTTCAAAGATCTGTTTGTCTGATATGTTTTTATCTCCTAAAGTTATATTAAAACGTAAAGTATCGTTGAACATAACAGGCATTTGAAGTACCAAAAAAACACTCTTTCTTATAGAACCCCTTTGAAGATCATCTATACTTATACCGTTATATAATATATCTCCGCTGTTTTTTGTATAAAAGCCTGATATAAGCTGTGCCAGGGTTGTTTTTCCGCTTCCGCTTGCACCTATAAGGGCTATTTTTTCTTTCGCTTTTATTGTAAAGCTTATATGATCCAAAGTTGTTTTTTGTTTAGTATATTTGAAACTTAAATTTTTAAGCTCTATATCTATACCGTTGTTTTTTAGGTGCAGTTCCTTTACCCCTTGAGGTTCGGTTTCAAGATCAAGAAGATCATTAAGTCGTTCTAGTGCCGCTTTTGCCGATGCGTATGAGTACTGCATGGTAAGTATATCCTGCACGGGAGTCATAATAAACCAGATATATCCAAACATGGCAAACATCATACCGATGCTTAGGTCACTGTATGCAACCATAATAAGACCTGCGGCACGTATAAGCTCAAATCCTACTAAAAATACGGTGTATGAAAACTTTTCATATACTACACTTTTGTAGTTATATTCATTTGATGTTTTTTGGATATCTTTTGCTTTGTTTATAGACTCATTTATAAAATAAGACTCTTTATTGTTTGCTTTTATCTGTCCAAACAGCTCCAGAACTTCACTTATATTATTCTGGAACCTCTCAATAGAACTGTTCTCCTCTTTTTTAAGAACTTTTACATTTTTGGATATCTGCTTTGAGATATAGATGGTCAAAGGTTGAATAACAAGGATCATAAGACCTAAAATAGGATCGATAGCTATAATAACACAGGCGATTGCTATTAGGGTTATAATGGAAGTTATAAACTTTGAAGCGGCCGTTATGATAAAACTATCAAGGGTGTTTATATCGGTAATAAGATTTGAAGCAACAGCTCCGCTCCCTAATGTTTCATATCTGTTCATGGATACTTTTTGAAGATGTAAAAGAAGTTTTTCCCTTATTTTAAAAGTGATATATTTTGAAATACGGGTAAATATTTTAGTAACAATACTGTTAAATACAAAATAGATAAAACGTAAAAATATAACACTAAAAGTAACTAGCGCAATATAATAAAACGCACCCCCGTTTCCAATAAGATCATTTATATTGTTTACAAAAAAAGAGGGCTTGTTTAAAAGTACTTCATCAACAAGCATAGGAAGCATAAGTGGAATAGGGATACTTACAAGAACCGCCGCTATAGTAATAAGCTGACCCTTTATCAAGGAACTTTTATCATGGAGCAAAAGATTAAAAAGATATTTTAGTGTTATTTTTTCTTTAATGTTAAATCCTGTTTTTTAAATAGATCTGAGCAAAGGATACGGTCAGCTTAGATCTTTAGCATAAGTTTTAAATAGTATGGTAAAACAAGCACCTTTAAACTCTTTATCATTATAGACAAACTCTTCGTTATGTACCTTTATTGAGCCATTATGTCTTTCTCTTATGATTTTATCTGCCATTGAAAGACCAAGACCCGTACCCATAGACTTATGTTTAGTGGTGAAATAAGGTTCAAAGATCCTATCAATTATATCCTCTTTTAACCCGCCTCCATTATCCAATATTTTTATTTCAAGAGTATTGTCATCTATTTTTTTTGATGTGATAAAAATATACCTATCATCTTTTTTATCTTTTTCACTTAGGATATCTTTTGAATTATTTACTATATTTATAAATGCTTGTTCAAGCTCATTCAAATTGCCTTTAATTGTTAAATCATCTTTAAGATCAGTGATTAAATTTATAAAGTTTTTCCCCCTGGAAGCTTCGGTAAGATTTAATACCATTTTAAAACATAACTAAATACTAATTATGCTATAATAACTTATGGCAAAAAGAATAAAAATAAACAATCATTATACATTAAAAGAGTGGCAAGAATTAATCCCTAAAAATCAAAATCTG
>JAYEMD010000104.1:0-41851 GCA_034717895.1 Campylobacterota bacterium
TTACAGTTTCATATGCATAAGTGAAATCTGGGAAGTACTTATTCCAGTGCTTAGCCAGAATCGACTTTGCATCATATTCTCGTATCGCTTTTTGTGCCATACTTGCTCCTTGTTAGAATTTTAATCAACTTATTTTAACTATTGATTGATAAAATATTTCCAAAATGTAACACTTATATTTAATATAATTTTTTGTTTGTTGATTTTAGTAACATTTTTTATTTACAAATTTATATTATCTGTAGTTATTTCTAATAAGACCATAGCTTTTGACTATTTTATCTTTATATTTTATATTGATTTTTTCTTTTGTATTTAGATTATCCACTAGTTTGTAATTATCTTCGTTGTTTTTAATATGATAAAATTTCAGACGTTTAGCCATACCTTTCTCTTCAACTTTTATATTATAGATATTTTTTGCTTTTAGTTGATTAGATAACTCTTTTGCAATATAATGCTTATATGCAATATGTTTAGCGGGATTTTCAATTATTAAAAAAAGATATTTATTAAAGATAAATACAAAAAAATTAAGTACCAGTACAGATATAACAATTGTTCCGGCTATATAGTGTTTTTGTCTAAACTCTTTTAGTCTTACACGAATGCTGTGCATAAAAAGTTTTACCATTATAGGTATTGCTATAACAACAAAGGGTGCAAAATCTTCTATATCGATTTTTTGTCTTAGTGAAAATAGCAGTGATAAGAATAATGCAGTCATTGAAATATACCAATACATATCTTTTTCCCCTTTTAATCCAACCCTATATAAACTGTAGAAGAAGTATAAAAACATTAAAGGTGAAAATATTGTTGCATATACGGCAAAGGTATCAAGGAAGTAACCTCTAGGTCTTCCCCCTATTTCAAAACCGTATATTGTCATAGATACTCCAAATAGTATTAAAGAAGTAAATAGTAAAGTGTTATCCTTTTTCTTCATTGAGTAGAAAAATAAAGATAAAAACAATATTGCAAAGGAGTTGTCGATAAAAAGAAATAGTATTAAAAGATAATAGTGTTCTTTCTCTTTTAGTTTATAAAGATAAAGATAAAGTAAAGTAAAGAATACAACTATAATAGATTCATTTACTAACAATGCTGCACTGTTAACGCCCGGAAGCATCATAAATATTGCTATTGTAAGTACTCTGTCCCATTGTGACTTAAAATAATCATCAGTAAGTAGATAAAGCAATATGGAGCTACCCACATAAAACAATATAAAAGGTAATCTTAGTGCTATATCGTTTTGACCAAATAGATCTGTTGAAAGATTGGTCAAAAATATTAGTATAATATTATTTGAAAAGAACTCTTTAAAACTTATTAATGATATATTTTTAAAATAAATATCTGCTTCTTTTGCTGAGATACTAAAATCGTTTATCATAAAAAAAAGAAGCAGAAGATGAAGTGACAATAAACCTGCAAAAGTTAGATTATATCTGTTAAGTCTCATATCTTTAAGAAATTGTTTATTATCTCATGACCATATTCGCTCATAACAGATTCCGGATGAAATTGTACTCCATATATATCTTTGTCTTTTATTTTCAATGACATAATCTCATCATCGTCAAGACTTTTTGATGTTACGATTATATTTTCAGGTAAGTTCTCTTTTTTAACAGTCAATGAATGATATCTTGTTTGTGTCATTTCTCGTGGAAGTTTATCAAATAAACGGTCTTCAGATAAAATTTTTATCTGTGAAGTTTTACCGTGCATCATTTTTGGTGCTTTTATAACTTCACCTCCAAATACCTGTGCAATACTTTGATGACCGAGACATATTCCTAATATAGGCGTAGTGTCTGAAAACTCTTTTATCACATCAAGACATATACCCGCATCATCAGGTGTAGCTGGACCTGGAGATATGATGATTTTTTCAGGTTTAAGTTCTTTTATCTGCTCTATGCTCATCTCGTCATTACGTATTACTTTAAGATCAGCATTCAGTTCCAAACAATACTGAACAATATTGTAAGTAAAGCTGTCATAATTATCAATCATCAATACCATATATCTTTTCCCTTTTAGTGTTCTTTTGAAAATTATTCAAAAATTATAACATTTTGATCATAGATTATTAATTAATCTTCTTTTTTAAAATTATATATAAAAAAGCCTATCATACCACCAATTACTACAACTGCCAAAAATACTAACATTAATATCTCTAATGTTCCCATCTATTATTCCTTATTACTCTTTTCTTTAAGTTGACCGCAAGCAGCACTTATATCAATACCTTTTGATTCTCTTATCGTACACAGTAAACCTTTGCTTAGTAGATACTCCTGGAATCTTACCATACTATTTTTAGAGGGTCTTTGGTAATTACTCCCTTCAAAAGGATTAAAATAGATAAGATTTACTTTTGCATTTATTCCGCTTAAAAGTTTGATAAGTTTGTCAGCACTTTTTATATCATCATTTTTATCTTTTATTACTAGATATTCAAACATAACTTTTTTTCTTGCATCAATCGGGAAGTTTTTTACAGCTTCTACTATTGATTTGATATTGTAAGCTTTATTCATAGGTATTAGTTCTGATCTAAGTTCATCATCTACAGCATGAAGAGATATTGCAAGTTGAACACCTAGATTTTCCTTCCCGAGTTTCTCGATCTTTGAACTTATTCCACTTGTTGATATAGTTTGTCTTCTAGTACTTATTGCTAATCCGTCAAGTTCTGATATTATCTTTATTGCTTGTACTAGATTATCATAGTTATCAAGTGGTTCACCCATACCCATATAAACTATATTTACCGCTTTATTTTCAGGGATATTATTCTCTTTTTTTAGGTACTTAACCTGTGCAACTATCTCACCGGCAGTTAGATCTCTAACAAAACCACCTTTTGCGGTCAAACAAAAGCTACACCCCACTTTACATCCAACTTGAGATGAGATACAAAAAGTATATTGTTCACTTTTTAAGATATTTCCCTCTTCATCTTTTTGTTTATCTTTCATCAAAAGTAAAACTGCCTCTGCTGTATCTCCATCTTTGAACTCAAATAGATATTTTTTGGTACCGTCTGAACTCTCTTCAACTCTAACTATTTTTCCTATATCTATAGGATAATTTTGAGTCATATTTTCTTTTAGATCTTTTGGTATATTTTTCATCTGATCATAAGATGTTACATATTTTTTATATATCCAGTTATAGATCTGTTTTGCTCTAAATGATGGTTTGATATTATTTTTTAACTCATCAAGAGTGTAGTCGTATATTGTTTTGATACTGTATCCTTTTAAAATTATTCCTTTGTCTTCGTGGGTTCGCTAAAGCAAACAGGTCTTAGTTTTCCACACCTAAGGAGGTAAAGCAGTTTACTTTATCTTTACGATGTTCCATGTGGAACACTATTTGATCATCCCTTTACTTAAAAGGTACTGCACTAACTTATCCTTAGCTTCTTGATGATTTGATGTAAAATCTTTATGTGCATTTTTATTAGTATAGTTAGTTACTATAAAGATACCCTTTACATCAATATCAAACTCTTGAGCTACTTTTACTACGGAGAAAAATTCCATATTTTCAATCCCTATATCATACTTTAGAAACTCTTTTGTAAGATTTTCATTTGTTGAGATATAGTTTGACGAATTAACTATTGTATCACTTACAAGATTTGCTTTTTCAGTTTTTACCACATTGTCAATGGGAGTATAAGAATCGTCATTAAAAAATGACAGCTCAATATTTGATGCATTTGAGCTTTCAACAATATCAAATATTTTATGATCTCCGTAACTTCCCGCACTACCAATAAATAAAATATATTCAGGTTTGTCAAATAGACATAATCTCGTAAGATTTATGGCACTATCCACAAGTCCTACACCAATTGGAAGTGCAAAGGGGAAAGTTTCATTTTTTCCTGCACATACTATCATCTATTTTCTCCCACGTACAATAAATATATCAAAACTTTTATGAGGTTTATCTATTGTGTGTAATATTTCAATTGATACATCTTTAAGTCCAGAATTTAAAAAAGTGTTTTTTACAACTTCCATATCAAAACCAAAATGCTCCACCCCTGTATTGTCACTATGAAAAGTTCCATCTTCACTTATAAGATCTGCTATATATATGTAGCCATCATTTTTTAGTGAAGATGAGAGTTTTTTTATAAATATATCTATATCATTTATATGATGCATGGTCATATTTGTTACAACAAGATCATAAATATTTTCTTCTAGTTCTTCTTTATTTATATCGTGTTTTCTTGATAATATATTATCAAGACCAATAGTAAAAGCTTTATTATTATATACCTTTACCATCTCTTCAGAATTGTCAAGACCTGTGATTTTATAGGCTTTATTAGCAAAGCCAAAAGAAACAAGTCCACTTCCACTTCCATAGTCAAGTATATTAAAGCTCTTTATATCTGTATCTATATCTTCTAATATCTTATCAACAAAAGTCATTGCACCTTCAATCCGTGCAGGTTTACTATCCCACTCTTGTGCTAGTTTGTTAAATCTTTTTGCGTTTAATTCACTACACATTATATTATACTCTTACAGGTATGTTGTTTTTTGAAAGATATCTTTTTAAATCCATTATATCTATCTCTTTAAAGTGAAATATAGATGCGGCAAGTGCCGCTTCCGCTCCACACTCAAAAGCTTCTTTTATATGATCCATAGTCCCAGCCCCACCTGATGCTATAACGGGTATATCAACAACTTTACTTATCTGTGAAGTGATATTTGTCTCAAAACCGGCTTTCGTACCGTCTGCATCCATAGATGTAAGTAAAATCTCCCCAGCTCCTCTTTTGTACACCTCTTTTGCCCATTGGACAGCATCAAGACCCGTATCTTCACGCCCACCTTTTACAAATACGTGATATGTGCCGTCTTCAACTTTCTTTACATCTATTGCTACAACTATACACTGGCTTCCAAATCTTTTTGCTGCTTCATTTATAAAGTCTGGATTTGTAACGGCACTTGAGTTTATACTTACTTTATCACAACCTACATTTAACAGTTTATAGATATCATCAAGTTTTCTGATACCTCCACCTACCGTTAAGGGGATAAAGACCTCTTGAGCAACTTTTTTTACCACATCAACAATTGTATCTCTACCCTCATGACTTGCACCGATATCTAAAAATGTTATCTCATCGGCACCCTCTTTGTTGTATCGTTTTGCAACTTCTACAGGGTCACCTGCATCTTTTAGTCCAACAAAGTTCACCCCTTTTACAACACGTCCGTTATCAACATCTAAACACGGAATAATTCTTTTTGCAAAATAACTCATCTATATTCCTATCATTCTTTTTGAAATATTACCTAATTGTAAGTTAAAATCAGGTAGACTTTTGTCAATAATGGTAAAAGTTAAAGCAAAGAAGAAATTTGGACAAAATTTCTTAAAAGATGAATCGGTATTAAATAAAATCATCCAATCGATGCCCTCAAATGATAATCATATCGTTGAGATAGGGCCTGGCTTAGGTGATTTGACAAATAAACTTGTCAAGTACAAGGAAGTGACAGCCTACGAGGTGGATAGAGATTTATACTCTATTTTGCAAGAAAAGTTCAAGAACGAGATAGATTCACACAAACTACAGATTGTCTTAGGAGATGTTCTGGAAAAATGGGAAGAGAGTTCCACACTTTTTGACGGTAAATATGACTTGATAGCAAACTTACCGTACTATATAGCAACAAATATAATTCTAAAAGCATTAGATGATGATAATTGTGAGAATATCATTGTTATGATACAAAAAGAAGTTGCTGATAAATTTACAGCATCCCCGAAAGAGAAAGAGTTCTCTTCATTGGGTGTTATGACACAGTTAGTTTCAAAGACCGCTTCAACAATAGTAGTGGTACCTCCTGAAAGTTTCGATCCTGCTCCAAAGGTCGATTCTGCAGTTATATATATCAAAAAAGATATGCAGATAAAACTTGAAGATGGATTTAAAAAATTTCTAAAGTGCTGTTTTATAAGTCCTAGAAAGAAACTGATTAAAAATTTATCATCAGCTTATGACAAAAATATGCTGGAAAAAATATTTGACGAGTTAAATATATTGCAAACTCTACGACCTCATGAAGTTGAAGCATCCTTGTATAGCCAGATTTATATAAAGGTAACAAATGGAAGAGATACAAAAGGAAACAACAGCTAATCCACAAGCTGATAACAGCTCTGTTCAGAGTGAACAAACTTCTGAACAAACAACAGGTCAAAATACTAGACCAAGCAAAAATACACAAAATAAAGGTAAAACGGCTCCTCAAAAGAGAAAACCGCCAACCTCAGGAAACGGATGGACAAATGATCTAAAAAAATCATTTGAAACAAATGATAAAATTCAAAAAGATAGATTAAATCCACATAATAAATTAAATCTAAAATCAAATGCAAATGTAAGGATAACACCACTTGGCGGTTTAGGGGAGATCGGTGGAAATATGATGGTTGTAGAAACTGACAAAAGTGCAATTATTATTGATGTAGGTATGAGTTTCCCTGACGAGTCTATGCACGGTGTAGATATTCTTATACCTGATTTTACTTATGTAAGACAAATTAGAAATAAGATAGCTGCTATTGTTATAACACATGCTCATGAAGATCATATCGGTGCTATGCCTTATATCTTTAAAGAAATTCAAGTGCCTGTTTACGGTACGGCACTACCTTTAGAGATGATAGGTGCAAAATTTGATGAGCATAAAATGAAACAACATAGAAGCTATTTTAGAGCTGTTCAAAAGAGAAAGCCGATAAAAATAGGTGAATTTGAAGTAGAGTGGATGCATATAACACATTCTGTTATAGATAGTTCTGCACTTGCAATTACTTCTGAAGCGGGTACTATTATCCATACGGGTGACTTTAAAATTGATCATACTCCTGTTGATAGTTATCCTACTGACTTACACAGACTTGCATACTATGGAGAAAAGGGTGTATTAGCACTGTTAAGTGATTCTACAAACTCTCACTCTCCCGGGTTTACAAAAACTGAAAAGACAGTAGGTCCTACATTTGACAGAATCTTTGCTGCAGCAAAAGGTAGAGTTATTATGTCTACATTCTCTTCTAATATGCATAGAGTTGCTCAGGCAATAGAATATGGTCTAAAATATAATAGAAAGATATGTGTTATCGGTAGATCTATGGAGAAGAACTTGGATATTGCACTAAGTCTTGGGTACCTGAAGTTTCCAAAAGATAAGTTTATTGATGCTCATGAAGTAAATAAATATCTTGATAAAGAGGTACTTATCGTTACAACGGGATCTCAGGGTGAACCAATGAGTGCTCTGTTTAGAATGTCTATACATGAACACAGACACATTAAGATAAAACCTGAAGATATTATTGTACTTTCTGCAAAAGCTATTCCTGGAAATGAAGCAAGTGTCTCTGAGATAATCAATCAGATTCAAAAAGCAGGGGCAAGTATTGCTTATCAAAACTATGCAGATATCCACGTATCGGGACATGCGGCACAAGAGGAACAAAAACTTATGCTTAGACTTGCTAAGCCAAAGTTCTTCTTACCGGTTCACGGTGAATATAACCATGTAGTAAGACATATTCAAACGGGTATCGATTGTGGAGTACTAGAAAGAAATACATATATTCTAGGTGATGGTGAGCAAGTTGAGATTGCACCAAAATATCTTAAAAAAGTAAAATCTGTAAAGACAGGTAAAACTTATATTGATAATCAAAGAAACAGAAAAATCGGTTATGATGTTGTTATAGACAGACAAACAATGGCAAATGAAGGTGTTATTATGATAGTAGCACAAATCTCTGAAAATGAGAGAAAAGTTGTAGGACCAACTAGAGTTAGTTCATTTGGTATGGTTGATACAAAAATGGAAAAGCCTTTCGCCAAAGAGATAGAAGATATCTTAGCTCACTTCTTAGCACATATCAAACCGGGAATCTTACAAAATACTAGATCAACAGAAGAGGAACTTAGAAAAGTGGTTAGAAAACACTGTATTAGAAAATACAGAAAATACCCTATGATAGTTCCTACAATATTTGTTCAATAATATTGTTTCTACATATAAAGAAAAAGTTTAATATATCTATTAACTTTTTCTTTTATATGGTATAATCTCATCTATAAGTTAAATAATTAGCACAGCAAAAAAATATATTAATATGAAAAGTTCCACATGGAACATTGTGTTAAGATCTTAAAGTTTAGAGAATAAACTTTTCAAATGGATATGAAAGGTATCAAATGTCAAGAGAAAAACAATCACAAGAAAATAAAATGAGACTTAACAAGTTTATATCACACAATAGTAGATATAGCAGACGTGAAGCAGATGAACTTATAAAGTCAGGTAAAGTTTCAATAGACGGTAAAGTTATTAGTGATCTATCTACACAAGTAGCTATGAATACTACAGTAAAAGTTGAAGGAAAAACGGTAAAAGTTGATCATAAAAGAGCATCAACTGTAATTGTATACAATAAATTAAAAGGGGAGATAGTATCTAAGAAGGATCCTCAAGGTAGAAAAGTAATATATGATACTATACCTAAAAAATTCAGTCACTTTATACCTGTAGGGAGACTTGACTATGCCAGTGAAGGTTTCTTGCTGCTTACGGATGATCCTAAAATAGCTACAGCACTTATGACCTCGAACCTAGAGAGAGTTTATAAGATCAAAATTGAGGGACCTGTAACAGAGGGTATGATATCGGCGATGCAAAACGGAATAACACTAGATGATGCAACGGCCGGTGCATGGGACAATACAAAAACTATAGAGATGGAATTTGCACCATTTTTAGGTTTTCAAGTACAAACAAGTACACCAAAATTTTCTAAGTTAAAAGTTGCTATTAATGAAGGAAAGAATAGGGAGTTAAGAAGATTCTTTGCACATTTCGGTTCTAAAGTAGTTGATCTAAAAAGGGTAAGTTTCGGTGGTATAAATCTAAATAATCTTCCAAGTGGAAAAGTAAGATACTTAGAAAGAGATGAGTATGAAAATCTAAGATTATTTATGAAAGATCATACAAAGCAATTAAGAAAAGAGAAAAATCAATATACAGACGAAGATGAGTTTATCTAACCTACTAAGACCTAAAAAACTTGAAGATTTTTTAGGTCAATCTCATATTATATCTCAAGATAAAGCACTGTATAAACTTATCCGCTCAAAAGAGATACCTCATATGTTTTTTTACGGCAAACCGGGAACAGGGAAAACAACACTCTCAAGAATTATTGCAAATGAAAGTGGCTATGATTTTTATGAATTCAATGCAACTAGTTTGAAAATAGAGCAGTTAAGAGATATATTTAAAAGATATACAAATTCATTGATAAAACCACTTATATTTGTTGATGAAGTACATAGACTAAGCAAAACTCAGCAGGAGGTACTTCTACCTGTGATGGAAAGTTATGAAGCTATCATAATAGGTGCAAGTACAGAAAACCCATATCACAGTCTAACAGGCGGGATAAGATCAAGAGCTTTTTTATATGAATTTAAAACACTTACAAGAGAAGAACTTGATACACTTACAGTAAAAGCTGTAAAATACCTAGATATAAAAATTGATCAAGCTGCTAAAGAGTTTCTAATAAACAGCAGCAGTGGTGACGGTAGGGCACTGCTTAATCTTCTTGATTTTAGCTCAAAAGTATCTACAGAGATAGATATAAAACTTTTAAAAGAGTTAAGGTTTTCAAATATAGGGGATGGAGTAAGTTCAAGTCAGAGTCATTATGATATAACAAGTGCTATGATAAAGTCTTTAAGAGGGAGTGATGTTGATGCAGCACTTTATTATCTTGGTAGATTAATAGATGGAAGTGAAAGTGTTGATTTTATAACAAGACGACTTGTAATATTTGCAAGTGAAGATATAGGAAATGCAAATCCAAATGCATTAAACCTTGCCGTATCTACAATGACAGCTGCAAATAAAATAGGTTATCCGGAATCTAGAATAATATTAGCACAATGTGTAGTGTATCTGGCAAGCTGTCCAAAATCAAACAGTAGTTATAATGCTATAAATCAAACCTTACAATATATAAAGAACAATCAAGCTCTTGAGATACCAAAAAATATACAAGATAATGCTCAAGGATATTTATACCCGCATGATTATGGAGGATATGTTGAACAAACTTATTTAAAAGAAAATCTAAACTTTTATGAAACAAAGAAAATTGGATATGAAAAAACACTTGATGAATGGCTATCTAAAATAAAAAATTTAGTATAATATCAAAACTACAACCACAGGAATTTTTATGAAACATTTAATTACAACAGAAGACTTTACAAAAAAAGAGATAATAGAACTATTTGAAGATACTAAATTATTTTTAGATCTACAGTCAAATGATCTATTAAGTGGAAAATTGATAGTTACACTATTCTTTGAAAACTCTACAAGAACAAGAAGCAGTTTTGAAATAGCGGCAAAAAGACTCGGTGCAGATGTAGTAAATCTTGAAGTAAATACAAGCTCTACAAAAAAAGGTGAAACAGTTGAAGATACTGTAGCAAACCTTGCGGCGATGAAACCGGATGCTATTATAATAAGACACAGTGACTGTGGACTACCTGCTAGTTTAGTAGAGCATGTTAATTGTCCAATATTAAATGCAGGGGATGGAAAAAACGCACACCCTACACAGGCACTTTTAGATATGTTTACAATCTATGATCACTTTGATTCAAAAGTAAAGGGAAAGAATATTGCAATAGTTGGAGATATAGCAAACTCAAGAGTTGCCTCATCTAACCTTGAAATTCTTCCTAGATTCGGCTTAAATCCGATTTTAGTAGCTCCAAAAGAGTTTAAAATAAAGTCAAAATTTAAAACAACAACAAATATAAAAAAAGTGATCAATGATCTTGATGTGATTATGAGTTTACGTGTACAACATGAAAGACACAATGTTTCTATACTTCCAGAGGAACTTGAAAGAAGAAAAGAAAAGTATGCAAAAAAATATTGTATTACAAAAAATCTAATGAAAGATAGAGATATACTTTTAATGCATCCAGGACCCGTAAATAGAAATGTTGATATAAGTGATGAGATGTTAATGGATAATAGATCAAAAGTATTAGAGCAAGTAAGAAACGGTGTGGCAGTTAGAATGGCATGCCTAAAAAAACTAATTTTAGATAACAAATAAGAAAATTGAACTTAAAAGAAACATTAAACAGTTACGGTAAACAAAAAGAGCCTTTTCTTTTTGTTATTGACTATGAACTAAAAAACTATGAGATAATACCTTTAAATAAACTCCCTGAAAATATAAAATATAAGCTAGATGATCAAGTAAACAATAGAGATAATATTGATATAGAAAAAGAGCATATAGACTTTACCGTATATAAAGAGATGTTTGAGAAAGTACAAAATAATATCTTAAACGGTAACACATATCTATTGAATCTAACTACACCTACAAAGTTAAAAACAGATGCAGCACTTGAAGAGATATATAGTAAAGCAAATGCAAAATACAAATTATATTACAAAGATAAGTTTGTGTGTTTTTCACCTGAAAGTTTTATCAAAATTAAAAACAATAAGATATATACCTACCCAATGAAAGGTACTATAGATGCAAGTATCCAAAATGCAAAAGAGATAATAATAAATGATCAAAAAGAGCTGGCTGAACATACGATGGTAGTTGATCTTTTAAGAAATGATCTTTCAATAGTTGCTAATAATATTAAGGTTGAGAAGTTTAGATATTGTGATAAGATAAAGGCAGGGGATAAAGAACTTTATCAAGTTAGTTCGCAAATATCAGCACAACTTGAGCAAAACTGGCAAAATAGAATAGGCAATATTATCACATCAATACTTCCTGCAGGAAGTATAACAGGAACCCCTAAAAAGAAAACAGTTGAGATAATAAAAGAGATAGAAAATTATGACAGAGGATACTTTACGGGTATTTTTGGAGTATTTGACGGGGAAAATCTAGATAGTGCGGTTATGATAAGATTTATTGAAAAACAAAGTGATAATAGTTTGGTATACAAAAGCGGCGGCGGTATAACTTGTGACAGTGAAGTTGAAAGTGAATATCAAGAGATGTGTGATAAAGTTTATATACCTTAAAAAATGAGTGGTAAGATTAAAATGAATAGCAATGATATATTTTTTCAAGGAAATTGCACTGAGGTTTATTTTGAAACTATAAAATGTGATGACTTTGAAGTGTATAATTTAGAATACCATAAAAACCGTATGGCAGATACGGTTGGTTTGAATTTCAATCTTGAAGAGTATATATATCCGCCTGATGAAAAACTTTATAGATGTAAAGTGTTATATAATGAAGAAGAGATAATTGATATTCAATATCATCCATATACTCAAAAAATTCAGAAAACGTTTAAACTGATCTATGACAATATTATAACTTATAAGTACAAATCAACCAATAGGGATAAATTAGATAAGCTATTTGAAAAAACAGAGGGGTGTGACGATATAATTATTGTTACGAACGGTTTATTAACAGATACAACAATCGCAAATATTGCAGTAAAATTAGATGGAGTTTGGTATACACCTAAAACACCTCTTCTTAAAGGTACTACAAGAGCAAGACTTTTAGAATCAAAAAAACTAGTAGAAAAAGATATAGATATAGAATTTTTAAAAAAAGCAGATAAATTTGCCCTTATGAATGCAATGATAGATTTTAAAATAATAGAAGATTTTAGTATTAACTAATATCTTCTATAACAGGTATTAAAAGCTGATTGAACTTATCAATATCAAAGGATAGAAGATCACTGTCAGTTGTTAGAAACTGAATTCTTCTATTGTTGAACATATCTTCCCTTAACGGAAGAACTTGAAGTATATTATGTTCTTTTTTTATTTTTTGAATTGGGTTTGAATTGTCTTCTATTACATTAATATTTTGATTGAATATTTTAGAAAGATTATTAAGGTGTGCTATTAACTCTTCTCTATTTGTATCCCCAATTGGATCAACGTCAAATATTTTTATGTTTATTTTTAATTGTGTTGATACGTCAAATAAAACAGGTGAAATCTGCTCATAGATTTTATCATCATTTAAAAGTACCATTGCATTTTTTAATGATGAGATATTTTCAGTTCCAACTTTAAATATTGGAAGTTTTAAAGAAACTATATTTTTGATGGCCTCTTTATATTTAAGAAGAGAGCTTGTGAGTATAATAACACCTATATCAAATCTCTTTTTATCGGTTTTTAATATATTTTTTATCCCAAGATTATGATAATCTATATCAATCTTTACATTATCCACATTATGAATTACACTTTCTATCTTGTTTAATATATCAATATTTGTTGGTCTTGTAATCTTAATAACAAGCATAGTGTTTTTTAAACGTTGATGAAGGATTTTAGCATCTATTAGTGCATTTAATACCTCTTTTTGTGTTTGAATAAAAAGATCTATATAAAGATATATATTACTACCGAATGGTTTAGGAAATTGCATTTTTGATTTAGATATGGCTGCATAAACCTGTGTAAGAACTTCAGGTTTTCCTGCAGCGATAATTACATCATTTGGTTTTAAAATAAGTGAGGGCTTAATATTCATAAGCTGTCCGTTTCTGTACAGTATGATTATCTTCCAGTCTTTTTGTGCGATACTTCCAATATATCTATAAGCATAATTACTTCCAAAAGGTATTTTGATCTCCATGATCTCACCTTTTTTAAGACCGATATTTTGTGCAAACACGGGGATATTTGGAAGTTGCTCCACAAGACTGTTTGATAATATATCAAATCCTTTATAGAATTTAATATTATTATCATCTGACTTTATACCCCATTGATCATAAACGGTAAAGTTGATATTTTTATCATTCATTCTGATATTTTTTATAACTGCCTGAGTATCCTCTTTTGTATTCAATACAACAAGAGCATCTTGATATAAAGATTTTTTAAAGATAAATAGAAGCTTAGAATAGCTTGTAGGATCAAACTTATAAAAAGTGAAATTTTCCGGTACTATATCCGGAATAATTTTATCATCGTAATAAACAATATCGTATTGGTTTAAATTACTATTTAAAGAAACCATTCTTTTTACAAGAGATTTAGCCAATTGACCATCTAAAATTACAAGTACATTTTTCATAAAGTAGATTATACCAAATTAAACTATAACTAGAGATATAAAAAATAATAAAAAGAAGATGTTTCATTTAAAATAATGCTTTATTGAGCTTAAGTTACAATATTTAACCGATGGCTAATAGTTTGAGTTGGTATTTTATATCAAATTATGGTAAAATCATCGCTTATATTAAATAAAAAGAAGTTACTTAATGGCAGAAACGGAAATAAGAAAATTACCAAAAAAAACCGTGATATTTATTGCGGCAATTATTGTGATGGGTATCGCAACATTTTTTTTGACCTCGGCTGGTAAAGCCGCTAAAGGAAAAAAGATACTTTATACGCTAGGTTACAAAAATACAGCACAGGTAAAGGTATATGCATCTCATGAGTTTTTAAGGGAAGATATAAATGTAAAAGGGTACAAACACACAGTTAGTTTTATAAACCTAGATACCAATGAGTACTGTAAAGGTTTTATACTTAAAGACTTTAAAGGAAACGTTGAAAAAGATTTAATTTGCGAGAAGAGATAAAAGGAAATAGATGACAAATTTAAGAGAAGATATAAATTATTCGATCTGGTGTGATTTTATAGAAAGAGACTTTTTAGAGAATGGATTTAAGTCACTTATCGAAAATGGTATTATACACGGAGCTACAAGCAATCCAGCTATATTTCAGCAGTCTATATCAAATTCAACTGCTTATGATAGTCAGATCAATATGCTTCAAGCGAATGATGTAAAAAAGATATATGAAGAGTTGGCTATAACTGATATTAAAAGAGCTGCACAACTTTTAAAACCCCTTTATGATAGAGATGCAAATGACGGTTACATATCTTTAGAGGTAGATCCGATGTTATGCAACGATATGATGGGTACCATAGAGGAGGGTGCAAGATTACACTCTTCTATAGGATATGAGAATGTTATGATAAAGATCCCTGCAACACAGGCAGGATACGGTGCTATGAAAGAACTTACAGCAATGGGAATAAATGTTAATGCTACCTTGATATTCTCACCTGATCAGGCAACAAAATGTGCCCAAGCACTAAATGAGGGTATTCAACAAAGCGGTAAAGACACCAAAGGGGTAGTTTCTATATTTGTAAGCAGGTTTGACAGAATGCTGGATAAAGAGTTGACCGTTAATAAATTGGAAACCGGAAAAGTTGGTATTATGAATGCCGTTAAGTGTTATCATCAAATAGAAAAGATAGAAAATAAAAATATAAGAACACTTTTTGCAAGTACGGGTGTAAAGGGTGATGATCTGCCTGCAAGTTATTATATAGATGAACTTATATATCCAAATTGTATCAACACCGCTCCATTAAATACAATTGAAGTATGGACACAAGAGGGCAGTAAAACACAAAGTGATTTGATAAGTGAAGCAAAATGTGATGAATACTTTAGAAAGTTAAAAAAATATGTCGATATGAATGAAGTTTATAATAGTTTACTTCAAGATGGATTGAGTGCATTTAAGGTATCATTTCAAGAATTAATGAAAAAAATAAAATTATAAATAAAATTATAGAAGGTAAAATTAAGATGAGTAATATATGGACACCTAGCAGCTGGAGAGATTTCCCAATAAAGCAGCAGCCTATTTATGAGGATCAGAAAAAACTGAAAAAAGTTGAAAAAGAGCTTTCCTCTTACCCTCCGCTTATATTTGCAGAGGAAGCAAGACAGTTAAGATCTAAACTGGCAGACGTAGCAAACGGCAATGCCTTTTTACTTCAAGGGGGGGACTGTGCTGAAAGTTTCAACTCTTTCAATGCTCAAAACATAAAGTCGCTTTTTCAGGTAATGATGCAAATGGCTGTTGTTATGACATTTAGCGGAGGCAAACCTGTAGTAAAAGTTGGTAGAATTGCAGGACAGTTTGCAAAACCTAGATCAAGCGATTTTGAAACTATCGCTGGTGTGGAGTATCCAAGCTACAGAGGTGATATAGTAAATGATATTGAAGCTAATTTAAAATCTAGAACACCAAACCCAAAGAAACTTTTAAAAGCATACAATCAAAGTGCGGCAACTCTTAATCTTTTAAGAGCATTTGCTAAAGGGGGTATGGCAGACCTGCATAAAGTTCACAGCTGGAACCTTAACTATATGAAAGACCATGAGCTAGGTGAAAAGTATGAAGAGCTTGCATCAAGAATTTCTGAGTCCTTGAAGTTTATGGAAGCTTGCGGACTTAACTCATCTAATACTCCGCAGCTTGCAGAGACTAAGCTGTTTACTTCCCATGAAGCATTACTTCTTAACTATGAAGAGGCGCTTACAAGAAAAGACAGCCTTACCGGTGACTGGTATGATTGTTCTGCACATATGTTATGGATAGGAGATCGAACAAGAGATCTTGATGAAGCACATATTGAATTCTTCAGAGGTATCAAAAACCCTATAGGTTGTAAAGTTGGTCCAACCATGAAAGAGGATGAGCTTATAAAACTTATAGATACACTAAATCCCCAAAATGAAGCTGGAAGATTAAATCTTATAGTTAGAATGGGAGCAGGCAAAATTGCCGATCATTTCCCGAATCTTCTTAAAAAAGTTGAAAGTGAAGGTAAAAAAGTTGTTTGGTCTTGCGATCCTATGCACGGAAACGTAGAAAAAACACAAACAGGTTATAAAACAAGAGATTTTGCAAATATTTTAAGTGAAGTAAAACAATTCTTCCAGATTCATAAAGCACAAGGAAGTATTGCAGGCGGTATCCACTTAGAGATGACTGGACAAGATGTAACAGAGTGTACAGGAAGTGCAAGCAGTGCCGTAACTGTTGATACTTTATCAAGTAGATATCACACTCAATGTGACCCGAGATTAAATGCAGACCAATCTTTAGAATTAGCATTTATGATAGCTGATACATTAAAAGCAGCAAATAGATAAAAGGTGAAAACCGTAAATGATATGCCAAAGGCATAATTGGAGGAAAAGATGGTAGAAAAGATGGGATCAATTTTTAGCGTAAGGGAAGATATAAAAGTATTTGACTGTACTATCAGAGACGGTGGACTTGTAAATAATTTCTGGTTTGAAGATGAATTCGTAAAAGGTGTATATGATACTTGTGCTGCCGCAGGTGTTGACTATATGGAGATTGGTAAAAACAATTCTCCTACACTTCAAAGTCCCGAAGAGTTCGGCGCTTGGAACTTCTGTAAAGAGGAAGATATCAGAAGAATCGTAGGTGAAAATAATACAGATATGAAAATTGCAGTTATGTCAGATATCGGGAGAACTGTAAAAGACGAACTTTTACCTGCAAGTGAATCTGTAGTTGATATGATCAGAATTGCTACATATATCCACCAAATCCCTGCAGCAATTGAACTAATTGAAGATGCTCATGCTAAAGGTTATGAGACAACTGTAAATATTATGGCAATCTCTAAGTCATTTGATGATGAGTTAGATCAAGTTTTAGAACAGCTTGGTAAAACACCTGTTGATGTTATCTATATTGCTGATTCATTTGGTTCATTCTATCCGGAGCAGATAAACAGATTAACAGAAAAGTATACAAAAGTAGCAAAAGGTGCAGGTAAAAAAGTCGGTATCCATGCACACAACAATATGCAGCTTGCATATGCAAATACTCTTGAAGCTATGATGTACGGTACAAGTTTCTTAGATGTTACTATCTCCGGTCTTGGACGTGGTGCAGGAAACTGTCCTATGGAACTACTTCTTGGATTCCTTAAAAATCCAAAATATAACCTTGTACCGGTATTAGAGTTTATAGAGAAATATATTATACCTCTTGAGAAAGAACTTGATTGGGGTTACTCAATCCCTTACATGATAACAGGTCAGTTAAACGAACACCCAAGGTCAGCTATGAAAGCAAGAGACGAGGGTGATACAAAATATACAAAATTTTATACAAATCTTATTAATGAAGCTCAATAATAGTATACGGTAATTACCGCATACTATTATTATCTTAAATATTACTCAGGGGTATTATAAGACCTATCCCCCGCATCACCAAGCCCCGGTATTATAAACTTATTTTCATTTAGGTATTTATCTATTTGTGCAATATATATATCTATATTCGGATACCTGTCTTGAAGAACTTTAACACCTTCAGGAGAGCCTATTATATTTAAAAGCACTATTTTAGAAACATTTTTTTCTATCATAACATCAATAGCATCACACATAGACCCTCCCGTTGCAAGCATAGGATCAACTATAATTGCGGTTTTTCCCTCACATTCAGGTACCCTGTCATAGTAAAGTACACTTTTGTGAGTCACTTCATCTCTTTTCATAGCTAAAAAACCTGCTGTTATATTTGGAAGAGTATCCATAACACTTTCAATCATTGGAACTCCGGCCCTAAGTACCGTTACAACTATTAAGCTTGATTCATCTATGGTGTCAAAACGATCTTCACCCTGCCAAGTGGTTACCATTTTTTTAATCATTGAACAATCTTTTAGTGCTTCATAAATAAGTTGCTTGGTTAGTTCATTGATTGTATGCCTAAAAGTTACAGCATTACTGTTTTTATCTCTTAAATTTGTAATAAGTGTTTTAGTAATCGGGTTGTTAAGTTCGTACACCATATAAATACTCCCACAGTTAAACTATTAATGGAACAAAATTAAACCCATAATGTTCTTTATATATTATATCAGCGTTTTTATCTTTTTTAACTTCAAAAATTGAATTTTGTACCGGAATTACAAGTTTACCGTTAGGTTTCAATTGATCTAAAAGTTCATATGGAAATTGTTTGGCAGATGCAGATACAAGTATCTTGTCAAATTTCTTAGATACTATACCTAATCTATTGTCAGCTTTTATGATTGTTGCATTGGTTAAATTATATTTAGACAGATTATCTAAACCAAAACTTACAAGTTCATCTATCCTCTCTACACCCGTAACATAGCCATCTTCTTTTACGATATATGCAAGCAGTGCCGTTGTCCAACCAGAACCGCTTCCTATATCAAGTATGTGGTCACCTTTTTGTGGTTGAAGCATCTCTAGCATCATAGCAACGGTTGTAGGTTGAGAAATTGTCTGCCCGTAACCGATTTGTAGTGGGTAGTCTCCGTATGTATCAAATAAAAAAGAGGGTTTAATAAAATCAATCCTGTCTATATTTAAAAAGGCATCAATAATATTCTGAGAGAACAGCACTCCTGAATTAGTAAGGTGCTTAACCAACTGTGTGTTTGTTTCCATATTTTATAGCTATTTTAGCTATTTTCAACTTTTTGAATTGTTTCTTCTATGGCTCTGTTTAAAAGATTTTTATCAAAAGGTTTTACAATCCAGGAGGTAGCTCCCGCATCTTTACCTTTTTGTTTCATCTCTTTACTCCACTCTGTGGATAAAACCATAATAGGTACAGAGATATAGTCCATTCTGTTTCGTAAATTATAAATAAGCTCTATACCATCCATATTCGGCATATTTATATCTGTAATAATAAACTCAAATTCCTCTTCCGCTTCATCACACACTCTTAAAGCATCTACACCATCTACCGCTGATTGTATATTTAAGAATCCAAGCTCTAATAAAGCACTTTCGACCATATCTCTAATAGTGCTGCTATCATCAATAAAAAGTATTCTTAAACTTCTCTCTACCATACTTCTATCCTCATCTATTAAAATCCATTTGGATCAAAGCCAAATGATGTAGTGTTTTGAAAGTCTAAACCACCATCAAAACTTGTTATATTAGGGTCAGTATACCCAAATTGTACAGATTTGTTCCTTAACTGCATTATGCCCCCTTTTATATCAATATGGGAGGGGCATACCATATTACAATTACCGCATAAAGTACAACTCCAGACACCGTTAGTCTGTAAAGCATCAATCTTTGTTTTTTTATCAGATTCTTTTTTGTCATTTATATATCTATATGCTCTTATTAGTGCAAACGGAGCTATGAAATCTTTATTTACTTCATACACGGGACAGGCACTAAAACAGCTTTGGCAAAGGATGCAGTTAGATTCTATATCTATCTTTTTCTCATCTTCTATTGAGATTTGTTCATGATTTTTAGAAGATAAAAAAGCTTTTGAGGTTTTTAAAAACTTTTCTTGGTTTGTATTATCTACAACAAGATCTTTTATTATCCTTGAGTTCTTTAACGGTTTTATATCGTCATTGTCATTTATAGTAGTTTTACATGCCAGTTTCTCTACACCGTTTACAGTTATTGCACAGCTTCCACACACACCGCTTCTGCAGCCGCTTCTAAAGGATAAGCTTTGATCTGTATTTTGTTTTATAAAAGTAAGTGCCGATAAAAGGTTATCAACTTTAGTTTCAATATCATATTGTTTGTCACAAATATTTAGTTTCATATCAACTCCACCTTTATAGAAGACTCTTTATTTTTTATTACAGTAGGTTTTTCATATTTTGAGTCTTCATTTTTATAGTCTGTTCTGTAGTGTGCACCTCTGCTCTCTTTTCTTTCCAAAGCCGATAATATAACTGCTTCACCTAGATGAAGCAGGTTGAAAACTTCTAAAAACTCTTTTAGGTTTGTATTGTATATCTTGCTTTTGTCATCTATACCCATATTTTTAAGTTGCGAGATATATACTTTTATTTGTTCTTTAGCAGTTTCAAGATTCTCTTGATCTCTGTAAAGTCCCACATTTTCATAGAATAACTTCCCTAAAGAGTTTTTTGTATCATAAAAATTTATCTCATTGGGAAGTTCAAATAATTTATCGATAAATTCTCGATCATCTTTAAATATTTGATACTCTTTATTTTCTATTTGTTCAATATTTTGTATCTGTTCACACACCGCTTCTGCTGCTCTTTTACCAAAAGTGATTATCTCTAAAAGTGAATTTCCTCCAAGTCTGTTTGCTCCATGTACGCCATTTGAAGAAGATTCACCGATTGCATAAAGATTCTTTATATTTGTAGCACCGTTTATATCTGTTTTTATACCGCCCATTGTATAGTGGGCTGCAGGCATTATGGGGATAAGGTCTTGGTCTAGTTTTAAATTAGAAAACTGTAATGCCAGATCATACTCTTGGGGCATGGTCTCTTTTATCTTTTTTATACCTAGGTGTCTAAGATCAAGATATACCTCTTGTTTATCTTGTATTTTTTTATAGATTGCTCTTGCTACTACATCTCTTGGTAGAAGTTCATCTACAAATCTTTCCCCATCCTTAGTGACCAGGTAACCACCTTCTCCCCTTGCGCTTTCACTAATAAGTACACAAGAATCTTTTAATGCTGTTGGATGAAATTGGATATATTCCATATTAGCTAACTCACAACCGGCTTTTAGTGCAGCGTATACACAATCTCCTGTTGTTGCAGTTGAGTTAGTTGTATAGTTATTATATAAAGCGGCATAACCTCCGGATGCGACTATAACACTTTTAGCCAGTATCTGTTTCACTTCTGAAGTTTCTATATTAAGAGCAGTTATACCTTTTGCCATATTATCCTCAACTATAAAGTTTAAGAGCATATACTCATTTATAAACTCTATCCCGTCATTTATACAGTTATCATAGAGTGTGTGAAGAATTTTTAGACCAGTATAGTCACTACTATAGCAAGCTCTTTTATGAGATGCACCCCCTAGAGACCTTACTGCAATATTGTTATCTTTGTCTCTGCTAAAAGGTACACCTATATCATCAAGCCACTTAATTGTATTACAACTGTTTTGACACATATATTCAATAGTCTCTTTATCACCTATCTTGTGTGCTGATTTTAATGTATCGTTTATATGGTTTTGTATAGTATCGTCATTATTACCTAATACACCGTTAATCCCGCCTTGTGCTTGAGATGTTTGTGATGCGGTAGGGTATGTTTTTGAAACAACCGTTACATTATTTGTATGTTTCTTAGCTTCTAAAGCAGCAGTCAATCCCGCTCCTCCGCTTCCTATAATAAGTATATCTGTCATATCTCTTAGTCCCAAAATTCTTTTAATTCTTGCTCTTTTTTCTTTGCTTCATTTTTTATCTGTACTTGAAGTTCAAGTTCCTCTTTTAGATCCTCTTTTTCATTCTCTTCTTGTTCTTTTAAAAGCTTTTCTCTCTCTGCTCTTGCTTTTATGATCTTTGCTTTTATTTTATCTTCGGCAACTTTTTTCATATCATCATCAAAGTTCATGTTTTTTATTGATTCTAATGCAGTTTGTATCTCTTCTTCTACTGTTTGTTCCTCATAAATTTCATCTTGCGGTTCATCTTTTATTTTAGTCTCTTCTATTAATTGTTCTTTTTTTTCTTCAACTTTAGAGTGAATAATTTCATCTTGCGGTTCATCTTTCATACTCTTTATTTTAATCTCTTTTGTATCAAGCTTTATCACCTCTTTTTTTTCAATAACCGGAGTAGATATTTTTTTTTCCGGTTTTTTCTCAAACTTTATCTTTTTTGATTTTTTTGATTTTTTATTATCCTCAACATATTTTTTGAGCTCTTCATATTCTGCCATTATTTTTTCATATTTATAAAAGTCCATTAGTAGAAAATTAGGCTTTCCGTCTCTTAATATAATCGCCTTTTCTATATCATCGTTTACGATCTTATCAAAGATCATTTTACTTTTTCTTATAAGCTCTGTTGATGAGAACATCTCATTTGATTTATAAAGTAGTAGTGCCATGGCGAACCTTCTTTGTTGATTTATACATACTGTAGTATGTATTATATCACAAATTGTTTTATGTTGTCTTCTATACCGTTTAGCAGTCTAACTCTAGCTTCTTTTGATGCCCATGCAATATGCGGTGTAATTAGAACTCTACTCTTATCTTCTATTTTAAGCAGTGGCGAATCTTTCTCTATAGGTTCTTTAGTTACAACATCTGTTCCATAGTATAGATCCTGTGAGTTGTTTATAGCATCACTTATATCCTTTTCATTTACTATTCCGCCACGACCTAGATTGAGTACTATGGATCCATCTTTTAACATATTAATATTTGTACTATTGATCAAATTAGAAGTTGTATTATTTAGAGGTGAATGTATTGTGATAATATCAGATGTTTCTAAAAGCTTTTCAAGTGATACCTTATTATATTCACCATTGTTATTTTTACCGCTAGTAGAAAAATATTGAACATTACACCCAAATGCCGATGCTATTTTTGCAACACTTTGACCTATACTTCCAAGTCCTATGATACCCCATTTTTTACCGTCGAGTTCATAAAAAGGTTTGTCCAGATTTGTAAAGATATCGCTGTTTTCCCAGCCACCATCTTGTACATAATTGTTATAATAATTTGTTTTCTGAACAAACTCCAAAGCAAGTGCAAATGTAAGTTGAGCGACACTAGATGTAGAGTATCCCGCTACATTTTTAACGGGAATTTGTTTTTGTGCCGCATATTCTAGATCTATATTGTTCATTCCTGTTGCAGCTATACAGATAAGTTTTATATCACTGTTGTCTATGATGTTTTTATCTATAACCACTTTGTTTGTTACAACAATAGAGCTACCTTGAACTCTTTGCAATGTAAGCTCAGGTTTTGTAGATGGGTAAGTGGTAACCTCTCCATACTTGTCAAACTGTTCTAAAGAGATATCATCCCCTAAAGTTTTTGCATCTAAAAATACTATTTTCATAAATGTTTCCTGTGTCTGTATAATTTTAAAGGATTATATTATTTATACATTAAAAAAGGCTTTATAAAAAAATATAAAGCCTTCTGAATAGTTTAAAGATAGTTACTTACTCTTTAGAAAAGATATCCTCGGCCCACTGGGTAATTGGACCCCTTAATACTTTATGAAGTTTTATGGCAAAAGTGTTTAGCAGCTCTGTATCTTTTTGTGTTGACTGCAAAAGAGTAGTAAGAGCATTTGTGTGTTTGTTTACATAGAAGTTGTCTATTTGTTTATTACTTCCTAGTATTACTACCTTACAGCTGTTATCAATACGACTAAGAACCATCTGCATAGTTTTATTTGACATGTTTTGTGCTTCATCTATAATGATAAAAGCATTAGATAGAGTTCGTCCTCTCATCTCACCTACCCACATGGTATCAATATTATAGTTTGTTATCATCCCCTCAACTCTTTGGATCACTTCACTCTCATCAAGCTCCTCTACAACTTTGCTTTTTGCCTGTTTTCTTTTTTTGTACTCACTTCTTGCCATATAGTTTAAGCTGTCCATTAAAGGGTGGTTGTATATGGCAAATTTCTCTTCGTGTCCGGGAAGATATCCTATATCTTCCCCTTTATCTAGGGATTCTATGGAGTTTCTAATATATATGATCTTTTGGTACTGTTTTTTACGCACAAGTTTAATAGCACCGCTTAGAGCTAAAAGTGTTTTACCGCTTCCAGCTTTCGCATCTACTATTATCACATCATAAAAAGGGGAGTTTATGGCATTTGAGAAAAACAGTTGTTCTTTATTTAAAGGTGTGATTATTTGTGATCTTATTTCTGTTTCATCCAGTATGCTTATTTTACCGTTTATTATATTTGCTAGTATTATTTGGTCAGAATTTTTTACCGTAAAGTTATATGAGTAGTTGTATGGTTTATATTCGCTATCAAATTCCATAATATCACAGTTTGGAAGTTTTTCTTGATCTTCAAACTCAATAGCTACGGTTTTTTCATATTCGAAGTTAAACTCTTCGTTATCCCCTTTTAGAAAATCTGCTGCTAGTCCTAGTGAGATAGCACGTGTCCTTGCCATTATATCAAGTGATAAAAAGATAATTATCTTCTCATAATACTCTTGAGCAAACTGAGCGATCTCTAAAATCTTTCTATCATTATAGATATTAAGCTGTGTATTTTTACTATTTACACTGTAATCTATTTTAGTGATGATATCTATATCTATATTTTCAAGTTGTATAGAGATAACAGTGTGACCATCTAAAACCTGTGTATTTTTAGTTGTACCGTTCTCAAGTATTCTAGCAAACTCTCGAGCTTGGAAGTTTATCTCATCAAAACCGCTTTTTTTACTATCAATCTCATCAAGTACAGTTTCAGGAAGAATGATAAGGTTTGTTCCATTGTCTGAAAGTTTATATAGGTTTGCCGCATCTTGAAGTAAGATATTTGTATCTAGGACATAGTATTTATTGTATGCTTTCATCTTCTTTTCTTTTTGGGTTCATAATTTTGTACATAACAAAAGCAAAAAATGCCGTTACACCTATACTGAATATCAAAGGTATTGTTTTCATTATCACAAAGGTTACTATTAGTATAGCTAATATTGTTGGTACTTCATTGTATGCTCTAAAGAATCTACCGCTTTTCTTACAGCTGTTATTTTCAAGTTTCTTTCTGTAATACTCCAAGCTTATAGAATAGCCAATAAGAATTATCACAAGTAAAAGTTTGCCATGAAACCAACCCTGCTTCATAAGCTCAGGATTTGCCGCTATCATAAATATACCGCTTGCTATAGTTGCATACATAGCAGGTACACCGATATATTTATAAAGTTTGAACTCTTGTATCTTTACAATCTCTAAAAACTCTTTTTTCTCACTATGCTCTTGATGATATACATAAAGTCTAGGAAGATAAAAAAGCATCGCCATCCAAGACAATACACTTATAACATGAAATGCCAATACAGGTAAATAATATTCACTCATACAACCCCTTTTACTATTTTTATCCATTTTATCATATTTTTGGTAAACTTCCATTATGAAAATACTATTAGCACCCGCAGAAACAAAAATGGAAGGGGGAGAAAATACCCCTTATTGTAAAGAAAACTTTTTCTTTAAAGATTTATCCGATACAAGAGATAATATAGTTCAAAAGTATGAAGAGTTTTTAAAAAACAGTTCTATAGATGAACTTTCAAAATGGTTTGGACTAAAGAATCTAAAAGAGTGTGAGAAATACTCAAAATCAATTATAGATAAACCAACAATGAAAGCGATACTTAGGTACACAGGGGTAGCTTTTGATGCCCTTGATTATAACACTCTTGATGAAAAAGAGCAAAAATATTGCGATGAGAATATTATACTTTTTTCAAATCTTTTTGGTCCATTAAGAGCAGATGACCTGATTCCTGACTATAAATACAAGCAAGGGGCAGTCCTACCCTCTTTTGACGTGATAAAGCACTATAAAGAGAATATAAAAAATACTTTAGATGGTTACCTGGCAGATGAGGTGGTAGATTTGCGAGCAGGTTTTTATGACAAGTTCTATAAACCCTCAGCAGATGTGATAACCTACAAGTTTTTAAAGGAGGGTAAAGTTGTAAGCCACTGGGCTAAATACTATAGAGGTATGATAGTAAGAGAACTAGCAAGAAATAATATAGAGAGTTTTGCTGAGCTTATGAAACTAGAGGTTGATGGGCTTAGACTCTTAGAGATACAAGAGAAGAAAAATGTTAGGACTTTGATAATGGAGATTGTTTAGGGAATTATTACTATTGAATGATACTGTCAACTATACCTAGAATTTTATTGATAGTTTCTTGATCTGCTTTTTCAATAAATTTTATGTTTCTAGCCTTGTAGTCTATAGACTTCATCTGTTCTGTCATAATAAAACCCGTGATATTTTTACTTTGTACCTCTATATGAAATGGAAAATCTCTTTTTGTATTTGTTATTGGGCAGGCAAAGCTAAGTCCCAAGTGTTGGTTAAATACTTTATTACTGATGATTATTGCTGGTCTTCTGCCTTTTTGTTCATGCCCACTTTGTGGGTCAAAGTTTAAAGCTACTATATCACCTTGTTCTGGGATATATTTTACCATTCCTCTATCCCCGTTTTATTATCAAATTCTTCAGAAGTTTTGTAGTTATTTGGGATATTTTTGACAAGTTCGTTTATATCGTATTTTTCTCTTTTTTGTTTGATAGGTTCTAGAACTATTTTTTGATCTTTTACCAAGATTTTCATTTTGTCACCTATAGATAAGTGTAGTTCTTTCATAATATCTTTTGGAAATCTAAGACCTTGTGAATTTCCCCAAGTTGAAATTGTAGCTGTCATTGAATATCCTTTTTTATTTTGTATATCCGAAGTATATCATAAGAGGGTTTTTTTGTCAATTTTGTTTTAACGGTTGAGTTGAGGAACAAGGTGGTATTTTCACTTGCTAATTCAAACTTTTATCTAACTAACTTTACAAGATAAAAACTTAAATAAGAGCAATGTAAGCTTGTTTTCTCCAATGTATTGTTGTCTCTTTAAGTATTTAATATGCAAACTATGTAAAATAAACTAAAGCTAATGATACTTATAATCCGTGGATATATTGTATACATTTTGATAAAATTGCCATATGAAATCTAATACAAATAATATACTTTTAAAATTTGGTAATACAATAAAAAAGCTTCGAAAACAGCGTGGTTATTCTCAAGAAGAGTTCGCTCAAATTGCAGAACTAGACAGAAGCTATATGGGAAGTGTAGAACGTGGTGAACGCAATGTTAGTTTATTAAATATTGAAAAAATTGTAAATGCATTAGACATCTCATTAGAAACTTTTTTTAAGGAAATTTATGACTAATCTATCTAAGGTATTTAAATACATATCGCATTTTAGACATGCAGGTCATCAAGTAGGACGTAAAGTTGGTGATATGCTTGAAGTTTTAACTTACGCTGCAATAATTCGTAATGATGCATTATATGCAAGATTGCAAGTTGAGCCAAAAATATTTGGTTACTCAGAGGCAGGACATAAAGTAGAATTTGCAATAAATGAAGAATGTAACTATGACGACGATAATTTACCTTGTCCAATTAATGGTGGTAATCTAGAAAATGTAAATGGATTAAAAGGTTTCATTGAATGTAAAAAAGTTGGTGTAGAGCAAACAATAAATAGTAGTTTTAAAAAAAATTTTGAAAAGATTGCTGATAAAAAATATAAAATTAACCACAATACTGATTTATTAATTTCTTTTCAACCAAGAGGGGTAGATATTAAACATAAATATAATATATCTATAAATAGCAATAATATTTTGACAATTATAAAAGAGAATAGTCCTGATTTTTTATTTACTGAAAATCTAGAAAATGGAAGTAGAATTATATTTACATTAGGTGTTAATAATCAATCTCATGTACTTCATAATGATCAAAGTTTAAGGGATATTGATTATGAATTAAAAAATTGTAGAATATTAGAGATAAATGAATTAGGAACTGATCATGTTATTGGACTTCTTAATGATTGTTTGCCTGGTCCACAAACTCCAGAGAAAGCTAAACAATCCTCATTCGTAGCATTAGATGTTAGAAAAAGAAGATTTGGTCAATTCGATATGAGAGAAAATGAACAAGATTGTATAAGTGTATTGGTCTTAACAGAATTTTCACATTGGGAGCAAAAAAGTCAGAATATGGTAACGTCATGTATTGATAAGAATTTTGTAGTTGATGATGACTTAATTATTAATGCATTTGAAAGATTTGAGGAAGCCTTCGGAGAAGATTTTTACAGTATGATTACTAAAGAAAATTTTGAAAATAATATAACGGTAAGAAGTATAGCTTTAGATATTGTAAATGAAGTTGAAGGAAAAATTTTTAAAGATATGGATGATGAGCAATATAAGGAGTTATCATATAATATAGAAAATAATTTTCTATGTTTTATTTCTTAAAAATTAGGATACCATCTTTTTTTTCTGAATTATCTCCATGATAATCTGCACGATGGTTATAGGCATATTTACCTAAACCGTAGTGTGTAGTTCGATAATTAATTTCTGTAAGTTTATAGCCTATATCTTCTATGATAGTTATTAGAGTATCTAAAACTGGAATAACTTTTCCATTCCTTGTGCAATCACCAATCACAACAGCTAAGTAGGAACCTTTATCTTGAATATTAAATGTTTCTGTATAGCATTGTTTTAAATGGTCGAAATATCCAGCTGTTATTTTTTCATTTGCAGGATGTGCTTTTAATTCGGTTTTATGTAGTTTATCAATTATTCCATAATTAGCTTCAAATTTTTTACCCCAATAAAATTCTAAACTAAATACTGGTGCATAATTAAAACTATTTAAATATGGAGGATGGCTAATTACAAGATAACATTTTTTATCATTTAGTTGATTGGGTAATGATAAATTATCTGAATGTAAACATTCTGCTTCTATATTATTTGTTGTTAACGTCATAAATTCTTCATGGTCTTTACACATGTCAAGTATTTTTTTTGAAAAAGCCTCTAGCGTATTGCGTTGTTTTTTTTCTTTATTTATATGAGGACGAACTTCAGCATTATGTGCTTTAGATATTCTTCTTAATATACCAATAAAAGCAAGTAGAATAAAATCCTTTTCAGTACTTTCTTTTAGGTTAAATATAAAAGTTTGTATAGTAGTTAAATATATAATGGCTTCTTGTTCAAACCATTTGTGAACAAAGTCATCATTTGGGGGAATAACTTCCTTTTTTAAATTGTTAAACTCATAGACAAGTTCTTTTAATGTTTTCTTGATACTACTTATATTAACAGATGATACTTTTACATTCGAAGAAAGTACGGATAGCCAACTTATGTCTGTTGCAAAGGATTTAATACCTCTGAGTTTTGCTTCAACCATTGTTGTTCCCGAGCCTGAAAAATTATCTAATACATAGTGTTCAGTAGTTGGAGGCGGTAATTGCTCTAATATTTGTCCTGCTACGGCAGGGGGGAATTTACCATAATAACGATAGTGACTATGCACTAAGTAAGATAATTCTTTTATAGTGTATGGAATATCCCATTGTGTTATTTTAAATTTATCATCTTTAATAATATTTATTATTGGTAAATATTTTTGAAAAATAGGTATATTTTGTGTTTCGTTAAATATAATTGCTGTTTGTTTTGTCATATATTCTCTCATGATTATTTTGTACTTATAGTCATCATTCAGAATTATAGCAAAATAGTATTTAATTTAGTATTGTTTTAAAATTAGTAGATGTAAAGACAACTATTTATTAATAGTACATTATGTTAAATTATTACGGAAATTACCTTAATTAATAACATTTAAAGTGTTATGTTAAAAATTTATATAACTACTTTGTTTATAGGTTTTAGAGTAATATAATTACATAAAAATGACAATAAATTTTAGAATTTCTATCTATTTTTAGTAAAATAATGTATATTTAGTATCAATATACTGTCATAAACATGCAAAATGTACTATTATTTGTTAAATATCTTGATCTTGTGCTTGCATTCTCTTTGAGAAACATACATTTTATAAATCAAGACTTCGTCGTGTGTTGTTTTATTTTTAGGTGGAGATAAACTGACTCTTCTTAACTTTCATTTTTTTTAGAAAAAAACGAAACAAAAAAATCGGTTGCAAGGTGATAAAGCCCAAGGGTTCCTAAAATATTTCTTTTCTATTAAAATTAGATATAAAACGCAATTCCCTTTTTTTACTGAGTTGCGCAACGGGAGCAGGGGAAAACTTATGACTAAATGTCATAAGGTAAACTTCGTGACAAATTATCATCATCGTTTCAGGAAGCTTTGTCTCCGATGAAATCCCGCAGGTATGAGGACAAACGACAACTGATTTTTTAAGGAAACTGCACTGCGTTTGTTTTGTTTACTTTTTTTAAAAAAGTAAGATGAGAAAATATTAAAGCCCAATTTACTATGACAGCTAATTAACACCATAATAGCTCATTATAATAAAAAAGCCCCGCAATTAAACGAGGCTTTTTATAAAGTGTTTAAAATATATTGCTACTCTACAATATGCCCAACAAACTTAGACATATTATCCAGTATCTTCCCACCTTTTCTAAAGCCTAAGCCACATGCTTCATATGCATAAAATACTCCGGCTTGATAGTGGTTACCATCTTGATCTTGTGGTAACTGTGTATATTCTTGATATACCGGTTTGAAGTTTTCATATTCCCCTTGGGTTTTTACATCTAGTGAGTTGTCTTCGTTTACAATTGCTACATTTGCACCTTCTCTACCAAAACATGGTTTTTCTACCTGCTTTGTGTTTTGAAGCGGTTCAAAAGATGTTTCTAGTAGTAGCGGATGATTTGGGTATAGATCCCACAGTATTTTTAGTATCCCTTTACTTTGGAAAAGCAGGGTATACGCAGGGTTGAAGATGATAGTTTTTTGGTTGTTTAGAAGTTCTGTTAGTATCACAGCTAACTCCCCCTCATCTATAGCTATATCTTCCCAAGGGATAAGCTTAAACCAGAATTCGTATAGTTCATCACCTTTACTTACACCCTCATCACTAAACTGTACATCATCAATATATTCAAACTCAGTTGTATATCCGGCTTCGGAAGCTATATGCTGTAGTAGTCTTGTGGTGTGTTCCTCTTCATCGTTCCCTTTTACAGAACTAAAAAGTATCTTCCAGTTTAGATCTTTGTAATACTCCTCAAACTTCTCTATATCACCGTCAAGTGTAATAAATCTTTTGAAGTTATCTTTTATAGCCTCGTATAGTGAATTAAACTGGCTTGATTCATCCAGGTTGTTGTACTTTAACATAGCCCACTGGATAATAGCAGTTTCAAAAAGAGCTGTTGGTGTATCTGCGTTGAACTCAATAAGTTTTATAGGTTTGCCGTCTATTCCTCCTGCCAGGTCAAATCTTCCGTACAGGTGCCAGTGTACGTCATTGTCCCAGGAGGCTTTTATCATCTCTACTAGATTAAAAGGGATATCCAGATCATGGAAAAGATTGTTGTCTATAACATATTGTGCAGCTTCACAGTACATATCGTACAGTTCATTTGCTGCGTTGTAGTAGCTTTCTGCTTCTTTTTCAGTTATAGATACAACTTCATCGCTTATATAGGATGATTTGTCACTATCAGTATGCCAGGTAAATCCTATAGATTCAAGATATTGTTCAGTTAGGGGTTTTAGCTTTTTTATCTTCATTGGGTACTATCCTCCGTATGTGCTTCTAGAGCTTGTACTTTTTGATCCACCGAAGAATCCGCTTTTTTTAGAGCTTGTTGAAGTTTTTGAAGCTGAGCTTTTTGCTTTATTGAAACTGTTTACACTTTTTGAATAGGTTTGCGGGCTTTTGTAGCTGGCTTTCCTTTGGTTTTGGAAATTTTGGTTATTGAACAGTTTATTTCCAATGTAACTACCTATTATTGCACCCGCAGCTGAAGCTAGAAGTGTTTCCCCTAAGCTCATACCGCCCATACCGTTTGGATTGGTAAGGTTTGAAGTACCCTCGTCAATCTTTTTTGCTTCTTGGGCTACAAGTGCATCAACTTCAGCTTTTGAGAGGATTCTCTCTTTCCCGTTTTCTCTTAGAACAATTGTAGTTTTTGTACTTGGGAATTCATCGACTATTTTATAAGCCCCTGTAGGGTCTTTCTCTACTACTACAAATGCACCTTGCTTTTGTGCAGCTTCACTCATCTGTCCATCTGTTGGTTTTTGCTCACAACCAGTTAGTCCCATAGCAAGTGATGCACCAAGCCCGCCTACAACTGCATAATTTGATACTTTTTTTAAAAAATATTTTTTACTCTTCATATATTATCCTAAAAGTTCAGTAAGATTTTCCATAGGTCTAGCTATAACTGCTTTATCACCTTTGATGATAATCGGTCTCTCTACCAGCTTTGGGTTTGCAACTACTAGATCAATGATCTCCTCTTGAGTTTTTGCACTGTCTGCTATATTAAGCTCTTTGTATTCACTCTCTTTATCTCTAAGCATATCTCTTATATCATCTATACCAAGTTTAGAGATGATATCTTTTATATCTTCTTTTGTAAATTCATTTTTTAGATACTCAAATGTTTCAAACTCATAACCTGAATCTTCAAGGATAGCTTTTGCTTCTCTGCTTTTACTACATCTGTTATTGTGCCAAATTTTGATCATTATTCTGCCCCTTTACCGAAGTTTGCATCTATTGCATTATTGATTCTTTTTACTGTTTCCTCTATACCTAAAATCGCAATGATATCATATACGGAAGGTGCATTTGTACCACCTGTTAGAGATATTCTTATTGGTTGGAAAAGTTGTGGAAATTTAAAACCGTTTTCTTGTATAAACGGCTTAGTGATATCTTCAATATCCACAGGTGTATGAAGTGTTCTATTCTCATTTAAAAGGGCTATATAGCTGTTTAACATATCTACAGTACCCTCTTTGATAAATTTCTTTACACCCTTTGCTTCATAAGAAGTTGGTACTTTTAGAATATTTTCTATAGATTCTTTTAGCTCCTCAAGAGTATTTACCCTCTCTTTACATAGGTCCAGAACCATCTCTTTTTTATCGTGTCCGTGTATCTCACAGCCGTGAAATTTAAGATCTTCCGCAAGTCTTGTGTTGGGAACATTTTTTATATAGTGTGCATTCAGCCAGTCCAGCTTCTCTTGGTTGTATGCCGATGCTGATTTGTTGATATTATTTGGATCAAAAAGTTCAAGCATCTCATCCATTGAGAATATCTCCTGATCACCGTTTGACCATCCTAGACGTACCAAGAAGTTTAGAAGTGCTTCAGGTAAGTAACCGTCTCTTTTATACTGCATAACATCCATAGCACCGTCTCTTTTAGAGAGCTTCTTACCTTGCGGGTTGTTTATCATAGGCATATGGTAAAACTTAGGTATATCAAAACCTAAAGCATTATAGATAACAATCTGCTTTGGAGTATTTGATAAGTGGTCATCTCCTCTTAATACATCTGTCATACCCATTAAAGCATCATCAACAGCTACAACAAAATTATATATAGGCATACCGTTTGCTCTGGCAATTACAAAGTCATCCACTTGATTTGCTTCAAACTTCATAGTCCCTTTTACACCGTCTTGGAACTCTATAGTACCTTCTAAGGGTGCTTTTATTCTAATAACCGGCTCAATATCTGTTGGTATCTCCGGCAGGACTTTTCCCTCTTCCGGTCTCCAAGTACCGTCATATCTTGGTGTCTCTTTTGCTGCTTCTTGTGCTGCTCTTAAAGCATCTAGTTGATCTCTGCTCATATAACACTTGTATGCTTTTCCCTCTTCTATAAGCCGGTCGATATACTTTTTATAGATATCTGTTCTAAGTGATTGGTACTCTATCTCACAATCGCTAGGCATACCAACCCACTCAAAAGCTTCAAGTATAGCCTTTACCGCATCTTCATTGTTTCTACTTTGATCTGTATCTTCAATTCTAAGTTTAAACTCTCCGCCTGTTTTCTTAGCCCAAAGGTAGCTGTATAGTGCAGTTCTTAATCCACCTATATGCAGGTATCCTGTAGGACTAGGTGCAAATCTTGTTATTGCTGACATTTTATTCCTTAAATTTTTGTTGTTGTATTTTTCTTTACTGTCTAATTTCGCGTATTTTACCATAAGTAAGGTGAAAAGTTTTGAATAGTGACTTTTAAAAAATATATAAATAAAAAACAAATTGCTTCAAAAGCTAGTAATATGTTACAATATCGCTTTATTTAAATAAGTAGATCAATATTTTAATATGATATAAATAGTAGAAGCTAATAAGAAAGATTTTAATGGAAGATAAAGAAGCAAAAGATTATTATGAAGACTTAGAGGAAAAGTATAAAAAACTTTTAAATAATACAAAGTGTGATGATGAAAGATTAAAACATATCTTAAAAGTAAGCGATAAACAAGGTTTTCGTCTACTTAAAGTGAAAGAGGAAGCGGCAGAATATAAAAATAAACTGGAAAATAAAGTTAATGAGAAAACTTATGAACTAACACAGCTGATCTCTTCATTTAACAAGTATGTTATAGCAAGTAAAACAGATAGGAAGGGTATTATTACATATGCAAGTGAAGCATTCTGCGATATAAGCGGATATAGTGAAGATGAACTTTTAGGTCAGTCCCATAATATGGTAAGACACCCGGATATGTCTAAATCTCTTTTTAAAGATATGTGGAATACTATAAAATCAGGTCATCAATGGGAGGGGGAAGTTAAAAATCTTTGTAAGGATGGCAGTTTTTATTGGGTAAAAGCATTAATAACCCCGGAATACGATATATATAACAATCTTATAGGATACAGTTCAATAAGGGAAAATATTACAGACAAGAAAAAAGTTGAAGAGTTAACTGTATCATTAGAAAAAATAGTTGAACAAAGAACACGTGAATTAAAAATAGCAAATGAAAAGCTAAAAGAACTCAATGATGACCTGGAAAATCAAGTTTTAGAGGGTGTAGCTAATAATATAAAAAAAGAGAAACAGCTTATTGAACAATCCAAAATGGCAAATATGGGTGCAATGATAGGAAATATCGCACATCAATGGAGACAACCTTTAAATAATATAGCTGTAGTTGCATCAAGTATTCAACTACAGCAAGAATTTAATACACTAAACATAGAAAAACTATCTAGTAGCATGGAATTGATAATAGATAGTACAGATTATCTCTCTGATAATATAAATATATTCAGAGACTTTTTAAGAGAAAAAAAGGTGATGAAAACAGTTATATTAGAAGAGAGAGTAAATATTGCAGTAAAAATTGTAGGTTTGGCATTAAAAGACAATGGTATCAAGTTTATAGATAATGTGGATTATACAAAAGAAACAAAAATATTTATGGTGGTTGGTGAATTAACAGAGGTTATTATAAATATCATCAATAATGCAAAAGATGCTTTAAAAGATAATTATACTCAAGAACCGTGGGTAAAACTTGATATGATCAACAATGAAGATTATTTACAAATAATCATAGAGGATAATGCGGGCGGTATCCCTGATAGTGTTATGCCAAAAATATTTGATGAATACTTTACAACAAAAGATGAAACAATAGGTACGGGGCTTGGTCTTTATATGAGCTATAAAATTATAGTTGAAAGTTTAAAAGGTAAATTATATGTTCACAATACCGATCAAGGTGCCAAGTTTATCATTGAACTGCCGTTAAAATAAAAGGAAAATAAAACTTGAGATTTATTATATTTGCTATTGTATTCTTATCTGTATTTGTGTTACTAAACTACTATATCTCAAAACGATTTATAGAGCATCTTCATATAAAAGAAAAATACAAAAAATATATGAAGATATTTTTATGGATAAACTTTGTGGGTATCATAGGATATATGTTTGCCAGATACAATCCGGCTATGCCAAATTGGCTTTTCTTTTTACTCTCACTCCCCATAGGGGTTGTATTTCTTATTTTTTGTACGGCACTACTATATGATCTGTCACATACCTTTATCAAAAAAGCACCTCTGTCTAATAACAGAAGGGAGTTGTTTAAAAAAACCCTGGATTACTCTTCACTTGCGCTTGTTTTAGGGCTTAGCGGACGTTCTATATATGAGGCAAGAACAGTAGAGCTTGAAAAAGTTGATCTAAAATTAAAAGGGTTAAAAGAGTCTTACTCTATAGTGCAGTTAAGCGATATACATATAGGGGGACTTATAGATAAAGATTTTATAGCTAAATTAGTTCAGAGGGTAAATGTTCTAAAGCCTGATATAGTTGTAATCACAGGTGATCTTGTAGATGTGGCACTTAAATTTGCCAGACCTGCATTAAACGAACTAAAAAAACTAAACTCCACTTACGGTACATATTTTATAGTGGGTAACCATGAGTATTTTCATGGAGTAGATAATATTATAGCCGAGGTTAAAAGCTTGGATATAACAGTACTTGAAAATAACTCCGTTTATATTGGAGAAGATACAAAAGGGTTTAATTTAGCAGGTGTTTATGATGTGATGGGTTACAGAACAGGACACCATGAGCCTGATATAAAAAAAGCTTTAAGCAATATTGACCAAAGCAGCCCTACAATACTTTTGGCACATCAACCACGATATATTGATGAGGTAACTAATAATGTAGATCTTGTACTAAGCGGTCACACTCACGGAGGACAGATATATCCGTTTAGAGTCTTGGTAAAACTGGTGCAGCCTTATCTGGCAGGGCTTTACAAACACAATGAAGATACACAAATATATGTAAACAAAGGTACCGGCTTTTGGGGTCCCCCTATGAGGCTAGGGGCTAGCAGTGAGATAACTTATATAAAGATAAGTTAGTAGTTTATTTTACTTAGGTACAGCCCCTTTGGACTTGCCAGAGTCCATGAGATAAGTTTTTTATTGTCAAGCTGATCTTTGAGGTCTTGAAGGGTCAATAAACCTTTTGATATTTTCATGATAAAATCAACCATCATCCTTATCTGGCTTCTTAGGTAGGAGTTTGCTTTGAATCTAAGCACATAGATATCTTTATATCTGTAAAGTTTTATATGGTAGATCTCCCTTACGGTTGATACAGGTTCGCTCCCTTTTTTACTGAAATATTCAAAGTCATGTACTCCCTTGAATATATCCAGAGCTTTATTTATAAGCTCTTCATCTATAGTTTCATAATATCCCATATACCCTGCATTAAAAGGGGTAAGAGGTTTGGTTGAGATAAGGTATCTGTATTCTCTTTTTACTGCACTGAACCTTGCATGAAAATCATCATCGACCTTTACTACAGTTCTTACATATATAGAGTCAGGCAGAAGTCTGTTCAGCTTTGAGGTAAACTCTTTCATATTTTTCCAGTGAGAGGGTACTTCACAAGATACAACCTGCCTAAAAGCATGTACCCCTTTATCTGTTCGTCCGCTAAAGTCAAACTTTGTATCAATATTCAGTACCTCAAAAGCATCTTTTAGTTTTGAGTGTACTGTTATTTGGTCCGGTTGTATCTGAGAGCCGTAATAGTGTGAGCCGTCATAGCTAATAGTAAGTTTTATCTTCATCTTTAGTAGTAGTTTAATATCTTTTTTCTATAGGTTATAATACTTGCACCTATCCAAAGTAAAGGGAATAGGGTCAATGCACTTACGGCATATTTATTTGAAAGTTTTTGTGCAATTATCATATATAGAAGTACCAGTATAACAGATATGGCAGTTGTTCTGTTTTTATCATATCTTGGGTTGTAGTAACCTATTGCTATTATAAAAAGGATTGAGATAATAGGGAAGAGTGATGAAAGGATAGAAAAAGAGAATTTATACATTTTCTTTTTATCTTTATCTATATCGCTCCAGTATAAAAAAAGATCATTTAGGTTTTTTATATCTGCAATTGTCTCTATTGTATTGTTGATTGTCATCTTTTTAAAGTTCACCTGATTTACCTGATCGTTTGCTCTTATAACTTTACCGTTGGAAAGATTTAGGCTAAGATTGGTACCTTCGTTATTTAGTGTAGCTGTTTTGGCTATAACGATTGTATCCTCTTTATTGTCATTTTTAAACAATACCACATCTTTGTAAAGTCCATTTTTCTCTTTATCCACATATATAAGCCATTGGGCGAACTGCTGACCATACTCACTTGCTTTGATATTAAACTTGGCTTCGGTTTTTTTCTTCTCTATAAATGCCTGGTTCATTGTACTTGCTTTTGGAACCAAAGCCAAAGAGTTTATCAATAAAAAAACAGTAAGAAGCACTAGATGAAAAAAGATTATCTTGATCAGTTTTATTGGGTTTAAACCAAAGCTTGTTATAACGATCAGCTCATATTCACTTGAAAGTTTTGTTAAAGTAAGGGCAAGAGCAACAAACACAGATATGGGCATGGTGTAGTATAAAATATTAGGTATGGTATAAGCATACATCTCTAACAGTTCTAGGAAATTTATCTGTATCACTGAAGTAAGCGATGCGATCTTTACAAGATATACAATAGATGTAACTATATACAGTATTGAAAAGATCGGAAAAAATGTCTGTGAATATGTTAAAAAGATATATTGCTTTAAATGTTTCATTAAAATAAACTGCCTATTAAGTTATTGATTTGGTTTTGGAAGATATATACGGTAAATAAACCCAGAGCCAAAAAGGGTATAAAAGGTGTCTCCATATCTTTTTTGATAAATGAATTTATCAAAGAGGGTATGATAGCAAAAAGTGCAGCTAAAAACATAGCTGCTATCCCTAGCTTTATACCTAAAAGTCCACCTATAACCGCAACTATAGGGATATCTCCCTCACCCATTGATCTTTGATCTTTAAGGGAGTCGTCTTTTACTATTCTGGCTTTTATATTTTGTATATAGTAAGTTACAAAAAGTTCTAAAAGTACTATCCCCCCTGCAAACATAAATAAAGAGGCAAAACTAACATTTGGAACAGCCATAGCAAGGATCAAAACTATAATAAGAAGATAATCAGGCACAGCTTTAAATTTAAGGTCGATAAACGACAAGATTATAAGTGTATAAAAAAGAAGATATACAGGTATATACTCTAAAGAAAAGCCCACATGGTTATATATAAGTACAGAAACAGATGCGGTGATAAGCTCAACTATAAGATAAGTTGAGGGTATCTTCTCTTTACATCCGCCGCATTTTCCCCTAAGTACAAGAGTATAGGAGATAATAGGTATATTCTCATACCACTTTATAGTGTGACCGCAAGTAGGGCAGCTTGATCTTTTTGGATTAACCAATGATATCCCAAGGGGCAGCCTGTATATCAACATATTAAAAAATGAACCTAACATCGCCCCTATTATAAATGCACTAAACTGTTCCAAATCTTCTCTCCCTTTTATTGTAATCAGAAATTATATCATCCAATTCATCTGTTGTGAATTCCGGCCAATATGTGGCTGTGAAAAACATCTCTGCATAAGCACTTTGCCATAATAGATAGTTTGATATCCTTACCTCTCCGCTTGTTCTTATCATAAGGTCCACATCAGGTACTCCTGCCGTGTCTAAACATGACTCGATATTTTCCTGTGTTACTTCAAGGTTTTTATCTATCAGTTTTTTAACAGCTCTTGTGATCTCATCACGGCTTCCGTAGTTTAAAGCAAGTATCTGAGTAAGTCCCGTACAGTGCTTTGTTTTTTCTTCAGTTTGTTTTATTATATCTTGAAGTGTTTTGGAAAATCTGCTTTTGTCGCCTATAGCTTTAAATCGTACGTTATTCTCAAGATAAACCTGTAGTTCATTTTTTAGATATTTTTCTAAAAGTTTCATTAAAAAATCAACTTCAAGTTTCGGTCTGTTCCAGTTTTCCGTACTAAAAGCATAAAGGGTCAGGTATTTGATACCTATTTTCCCGCAATGTGTAGTGATTCTTCTTACAACTTTTGCACCCTCTTCATGACCGGCAGTTCTATTTAGCCCCTGTTCTTTTGCCCAGCGACCGTTTCCGTCCATTATAATTGCAATATGTTGCGGCAATGGCGGGTAGTTTTCAGTGTGTAGCGGGTAGGTTGTTTCTTTCACTTTTTACTCTTTAAATTGATCTTCTAGTAATTTTAATAATCTCATAGATACTTCTAATTTTGAAAAAGTCGCAATACCACCTTCTCCATTTGTAGTGAAAACTCTTAAATTATTATCTTCACTTCCAAAATTATTACTTTCATCTATTACATTAAGGCATACACCGTCTATATTTTTATTTTTCAGCATATTTTTTGCATTTTGTTCTGCCATGCTTTTATCCATCTCTGCTTTAAAGCCAATTGTATAGATACCATCATTATCCAACGAACTTAAAAGATCTATATTTTTCTTTAGTGAAAGGTTCCACTCCTCACCTATATCATCTTTTTTGATCTTCCCCTCTTGAGGGAATTTTGGGATATAATCACTCACGGCAGCTACACCAAAAAAGTATGGTTTTTTTTGTATTAGCTGCATAGCCGAGTTATCCATAAGTGTTGCGTCAGACATCTTACCCCGCCTTGCAACTCTTAATGAATCGTTGCAATACTCAAGCATCTCAGATGAGCTTTGCACTTTTATAGTATGTATTGCTTTTGGTGTCGGTATCTCTTTTGTGCTTACCAAACATACGTCGGCACCTTTATAGTAAAGTGCCGTTGCCAGATTTGCTGCCATCTTACCGCTGCTAAAGTTACTGATATATCTTACATCATCAATTTTTTCAATTGTACCTCCGCCGTTTAGTACAACTTTTCTATCTGCCCAGTAAGAATCTTTTAAAAGTTCTCTTGCAGTTGCATGGAAAATATCCTCAACCTCTGCCATAGCACCGTCACCCACATCTTTACAGGCAAGCTCTTTTGAAACCGTATCTATTAGTTTGTAGTTACAAAGTTTCAGCATCTTTAGGCTGGCTTTTGTAAAGGGATTGTGCATCATATTTGTATTTGCGGCAGGGCAAAGGAGTTTGACTTTTGGATATGCCAGAGCTGTTTGTGTTAGAATGTTATCTGCAAGTCCGTTGCTAAGTTTATTTATCGTGTTTGCAGTACAAGGTGCCAGTACAAAGATCTCTGCCCATTTGCCTATAGCTATATGGTTGTTTACCGTATCTGTAGACCAGTCTTCAGTTGTTTCATCTAAAACTTTATTTTGTGAGATGGTTTCAAAAGTCAGAGGATTGATAAACTTTTTAGCTCCATTTGTCATGATCACTTTTACGTTTGCACCTGCTTTTTTGTAAAGTCTTATAAGTTCAAGTGATTTATAAACTGCAATGCTTCCAGTTACCGCAACTAATATATTTTTATTTTCAAGTATTTTTATCATTTATTTATCTCATTTAGTAAATTTATTATATCGTTTTTCAAAGGTTTTATTTTATTTTGAATAATATCCCAAATCTCATCAGA
>JAYEMD010000105.1:0-2873 GCA_034717895.1 Campylobacterota bacterium
TGCAAAAATCGGTCTTATTCGGACACTAAAACGGAGTACATTCGGACACCTTATCGGTCAACACTCGGACAGTAATGTCGGTATTTATTCGGACACTTTTTATAAAAGACCGATAATTCAGTTTTCCTAAAGGTAGAGGTATTTTTTAAATTTACTATACTTCTAAACATAAAAGTTTAGGAGTATAAATGAGGAAAGTATCGATGAAAAAAGTTAGTGAAGTTTTAAGGTTTCATTTTAAGTTAGAGATGTCTATAAGACAAAGTGCAAATGCTTCCAATATTTCAAAAAGTACAGCAAGTGATTATTGTAAAAGATTTAAAGAGTTAGGTATATCTATAGATAGTTTCATTTCATTAAATGAAGAACAACAAGAAAATCTGTTTTATCCTAAAAAGATTAAAGTTTATACTGGCACTCAAAGTGCTACTTCCAAGGTTATGCCTGATTGTAATTATATTCATAATGAATTAAAAAAGAAAAAAGTGACCCTAGCACTTCTACATGATGAGTATAAAGAACAGAACCCCAATAACTATTATAGCTATACTCAGTTTAGAGAATATTACTCAAGATTTAAAAAAGTATTAAATCCATCTATGAAACAAGTTCATTTAGTAGGTGAAAAGGTATTTGTAGACTATAGTGGATTAACTATACCTATAGTAAATCAAACAACAGGTGAAGTTACAACATCGCAAATATTTGTAGCAGTATTAGGATCTTCTGGATACACATATGTTCACGCTACATATTCACAAAAACAAAGAGACTTTATATTATCCCATACACTAGCATATGATTTCTTTGGAGGAGTGCCAACAATAGTAGTACCTGATAATCTAAAAAGTGCAGTGATAAAAAATAATAAAGATGGTGTAGTTATCAATGAAGCTTATGCTGCATTAGCTAGACATTACAATATGGCAGTACAACCAGCACGCCCATATAAACCAAAAGATAAATCTAAAGCAGAACAAGGTGTACAAGGTATTCAACGATGGATATTAGCTAGATTTAGAAATAGAACATTTTTTAGTGTTGATGAGCTAAATGATGCTATATCAATATTGCTAGATATTTATAACAATAAAATAGTCAAAAGGTTTGGTAAAAGTAGAACTCAAATGTTTGAAGAGTTAGATAAACCAGCACTTAATCCAATACCTGCAAATAGATATGTTTATAGAGAGTTTAAAATAGCAACTGTATCAATTAGTTACCATATCTTTTTAGAAGGGTGTGAGTATTCTGTACCATTTAAATATTTATCAAAAAAAGTTGAAGCTAGATATTCATCTCAAACTGTTGAGATATATTATAAAAATACTCTAATAGCAACACATCCTAAACTACATTTCAAAGGTAGTGTATCAACACTAGCTGAACATATGCCAAAAAGTCATGAGCATCAACATCTAAAAACAAATCCAGGAAGTTTTTTAAATTGGGCAAATAAAATAGGTATTAATACGGTATCTTGGGTTAAAAAAGAGTTTGAAAAAGTTGAACATGCACCAAATGTATATAGTAAACTAAATGCAATTCTTTCACTTGCAAAAATATATGGGAACTATGAACTTGATTTAGCAATAGGATATGCACAGATTCATAATGTTACAAATACAGCATCTATAAAATCAATCTTAGATAAAAAGCTATATCTCAATAGTCCAGCAAATAATACATCAGTTGATACGCAAGTATTTAATACTCACGATAATCTTCGTGGAAACATTTATCAGTAAGGATAGAAAATATGGATCAAACTACAGTAATAAATAAAATAAATGATTTAGATTTTAAAGGTCTAAAAGAAGCATACTTACGACAACTTGAAGATGTAAACTATCATAGTTTGAGCTTCGAAGATAGACTTTATAATCTTCTTGATGCACAATATATCTTTTTACAAAATAAAAGAATTGATAGAAATTCTAAAGCTTCAAAAATAAAGGATAAGCAAGCATTAGTAGAGCAAATAGACTACTCAGCTAGAAGAAAATTAGATAAAACCAATATGTTATCACTTATTACAATGGATTTCATAAGAGCAAAACAAAATATTATCATAACAGGTAAAACAGGTACAGGAAAATCATACTTAGCACAAGCACTTGGTAATAGAGCAATTATTGATGGATTTCAAGTGTACTACATCAGAATGGCTACTCTGCTTGAAGATATAAAACTAGCAAGAATTGATGGAAGTTATACAAAGCTTATAAATAAATACTCCCGATACAAACTACTTATAATAGATGACTTTGGAGTTACCCCTATATCCTCTGATGATACTACAAACTTATTTGAGATTATTGAATTAAGATCAGAACTTAGTTCTACAATCATAACTTCACAATTACCTGTAAGAGACTGGTATGGATATCTAAACAATAATACAGCAGCAGATGCAATTTTAGATAGGATTTCAAATACTTCACATAGAATAGAATTAGAAGGTGAATCTATGAGAAAAATTAAATCAGATTTTATATAAAATCATAAATATTAGTATCTTTTATAAAATTATTCGGACACTTTATGATATAATTTTTACCTAGAAAATATTTTTACTTGGGTGTCCGAATGTTGACCGATAAAGTGTCCGAATACTCCGATATATGCAGAGATTGCAATTTTTAGGAACTCATACATTAGGAGCTTTAGAGTTTCATCCTGCATACAAAACCGAGGATTATAAAGAGATGCTAAATATATCGCAGCTTTATGAAAACTCTAGGTAAATCCGATGAAATTTAGAAAACAAACTAAGCAGATATTAATAATAAGATTATTTACTTAGTTTTTTACAAATTTCTACATAATATTTCCATTTAAAACAGATCAAAGTTTCTAATAATAACTAACCT
>JAYEMD010000106.1:0-2861 GCA_034717895.1 Campylobacterota bacterium
ATTCTCAAAGAATAGTGGAGATAAATGAAAAGACAGATGAGTCTGCAACAATTGAAACAGAACTAAGTGGTGGTATAAATATTCCTTCACTTTTTAAGCTTATTACAAAAACAAAAGCAAAACTTTCAGCTTCACAAGATACAAAAGATACTATAAGAAGAGTATTCACAAATAAATTTTCAGAATTTAGTACAAAATTCAATCAATTTATTTTAAATATAAGAGAAACGATAAAAGAAATCAATATAAAAGATTTACTATTTATAGTAGATGGTTTTGAAAAGATAGGTACGCTTGAAGATAGAAAAAAGATATTAATAGATAATTCAAATAAATTTGTAGAGATACAGTCTAATATGATTATCGCTTTACCTATAGAGCTTTTCTCTCAAGTAGCAACTTTAAGTAACTTCTCTACTCCTATATCTTTTCCACTTATAACACTGGATGAAAAAGGGATGAATAAGTTTAAAGAGTTTATTTTTAAAAGGGTAGATGAATCTCTTTTTAAAGATGAACAAACTATTGAAGATATTATCAAATATGGAGCAGGTTCTCCAAGAGAAACTCTAAAGGTTATAGAAGAAGCTTATATAATGGCTGAAGAGGAATATATAGATCAAGACAGTGTACTAAAAGCAAAAGAAAAAATATCAAATGAAATAGTAAACTATCTAAAAGCAGATGAACTTGAGGTTTTAAAAGAGTTAGAAAATAAAACTATGGTGTATAGTGATACATTGGCTACTTTATATATGAAAAAAATTATTGTTGAATATGGTGATGGAGTAAAAAAGATTAGTCCAATAGTTAGTTCGAATAAAACTTTTAGAAAACTATTAAATATAACAGAAAAACAAAGAAGTACTAATAAAATTGATATACCAAAAGAGAAAGTAACACTAATAGATAATATTAAAATAGAAAATTTTTTTAGTATAAAAAATATAGAACTTCAAGAATTGAAAGAAAAAAAAGAGATTTATATAGTTGGAGAAAATGGTGATGGCAAAACTCTTTTATTGCAAGCGATTGTTTTATCTTTAAAAGGAATAGAAGAGGGAAGAGTTATAGATTTTTTAAAGGATACAGATGATGAGTTTTCTTTAAAAATTGAAGATAGTTTACAGAATAGTTTTGATCCAAGAAGTAAAAAATATTATAGAAATATTTTAGCCTATGGTGCTCATAGAAACAATAATTGTAAAACTGAAGATGATGAAACAGGATATATGACATTATTTGATAATAGTATTGATTTAAAAGATCCTAAAAAATGGTTAATAGATTTATACAATGCAGAAAAGTCAAATGAATTAAATATAATGTCAGTTGAAAGTGCAAAAGAGCTTTTATCTGATTTATTAAATAGTGATATAAAAATAGATATTACATATAATAATGTAACATTTTGTGAAAAAGATTCACCCGTCAGTTTTGAACAATTATCAGCAGGATATAAAGGTGTAATTACTATTATTGGAGATATATTAGTAAGATTAAGTGAAAACCAACCATATGTTCAAAATAAAGAAGAATTTGAGGGTATTGTATTGATTGATGAAGTTGAATTACATCTACATCCTAAATGGAAATATGAATTTATGAATAAATTAAGAATATCTTTCCCTAATATTCAATTTATTGTTACAACTCATAGTCCGACTGTTATATTAGGTGCTAGTGAAGAAGCAGTCTTTTATAAAGTTTATAAAAAAGATGGAAAAGTACGAATATCAAATCAAATTAAAAATAATGGGTATACAAATAATACACTTATTTCTTCTCCTTTGTTTGATTTGGAAACAATGGCATCAAGAAATTATGATGATAAAAACTTTAGTGATGATGACTTTATATATGAGAAAATTCATAGTGAAGTTGCAAAAAGAATTAAAAATGATATTGATATTACAGATGAAGAACTTTCTAAATTGATACAAGTAGAGTTGGAAAAATTATGATTAAAATAGATAAAGACCTTACTGAAATACCAAGTATTTTAAAAAAAGAATCAAGAGAAAAAGCTTTTTTACATAATATATCAGTTGGTAAATATGATGACAGCTCAAATCTTTATAAAGTTGGCTCTGTAGATAAAAAACTATGTGAATTATATAATAATAAATGTGGATATTGTGAAAAAGATATATCTGATGAAGATAAACATATAGAACATTATAGACCAAAAGATATTTATTATTGGCTTGCATATAGTTGGGATAATTTACTTTTAAGTTGTGGGAAATGTAATAAGAAAAAAGGGGAAGACTTTGAAATAGCTAGAACTAAAGTTGAATATAATAATGAACCTTTTTCCGATATACATATTTTAGGCAAAGAATATGATGAAAAGGAAAGCCCAAAATTGATAAATCCAGAGAGGGAAGATGTTTTAGATAAATTATCTTTTAATAATGAATCCTTTATTTATTCATATGATGAGAGGATTTCTTATACGATAAATCAAGTATGTGATTTAAATAGGAGAACTTTAAAACAACATAGAGTGAAAATTTTAAATAGTTTCCTAAATAGAATATATAGTAATTATGAAGAGTTTAAAAAAGAAAAAACTTTAACTGGTATTGTTTCTGAAGTAAAAAATTTTATAAGTGAGACAAGAAAAGAAAATGAATATTATGCTTTTAGGTATTTTATAGTAAATAATATAAATATATTTGTTAGAGAAAAAAAATTACAAAGAATTTTAAATCCAGTAATTGAAGAATTGAATAAAAACTAATTTTCAATTTATTCTTTAAACTTTATTAATCCCTTTTTGCTATAATCCCACCATGATAATCCTAGACTTCGAAACAAACTCCCATAACCAATACGATGTAATAGAAGCAGCAGCT
>JAYEMD010000107.1:0-2855 GCA_034717895.1 Campylobacterota bacterium
ACACCAAATGAGGTATATTTTAAAGCTATAAATAATGTAGATAATAAATTGTTACAAAAAGTGTCATAGAATGGTGGAATAAGAATGTTTAGTTAAGTGGTCTTGACAAAGGAGGACATTATAAAGTACGATCATAGCAATACCCGTAAAAGTATATATATCAGGAAGAGCATCACCAAGCATCACCCCAAATCCTATAGCAAAAGGGATATTTGTATAACTTACCACACCGATTATACTAGCCTTGCTTATACTATATGCACGAGTAAGTAACCACTGTGAAGCTGTAGAGATAACAGCCATAAGAGTAATAAGTACCCAAACAAGAGGATCGCTATGTACCTGAAATGTCATATAAGGGGTAAACAGATACACTAACAAAGGCAAGATCAACCCCACACCCATAAACGAAAGCATGATAACCCTAGCATCATAAATATCTTTTATCTTTTTTATAGTAGCGTAAGCAGCCGCCGCAAAAAAACCGCCAAGCACACCCATAATATGCTCAACTGATATACTCATATCAAAAGGCTTCATGATCATAACTATCCCCAAAAACCCAATAATAAGAGCTAAGATCGTGTATCTATTTACAGACTCTTTTAAAAGATAAAAAGCAAGTATGGTCACAAAGAGAGGGGAAGTTTTATTTAAAGTGATAGCTTCCCCCAAAGGAATAGTAGCAATAGTATAAAAGAAAAGCACCATAGCCAAAGCCCCAAAGACACCCCGCAAGATAAGCAAGTGAAGCTTGGAACTATCTATAAACACAGGGGTTTTTTTCAAACTATACAAGATAATAGCCACACCCAAAAGGTTTCTGTAAAAAACTATCTCCAAAGGATCCATAGACTCACTGATAACTTTTGCCACAGCTCCATTTAAAGCAGACAAAAAAGCACCAAGGATCATAAAAAGCACCCCTTGATCTATAGCCGAAACTCTTTTTATCATATAAATCTACTCTTCCATATTTTGCATAAACAGATCTATCTCAGTTTCTACAATCTGGTTGATCTCTCGAAAGCTTTTATCCAAGTGTTTTACCACAGAATCATACAGCACATTCTCCCCGTGCTTTTTCTCAAACTTTTTAATATCTTCCTCGAAAACATTAAAAAACTCACCACGCAACTGCTTCCACTGAAGGATCAGCTTATTTTTTATCTTGATATTGTTTTGTTCATTTGTACTTGACATCTATATCCCTTGAATCATTAGCGGCATTGTATAGAAAATATATAAAGATGGTTTTAAATATGGAGATTAGCATAAAAAAAGTGACAAAATAAAATTATATAAAATAGCTAGTTGATGATAAAAAAATAAATATCGTATCATTTTGTGATATGAAAGAATTGACTTTTCATATCACTTTAGTTAAAATGAAACTATGAAAAAACAAAAATGGATATGGGAATATGAACAATACCCCAACTTTACATATGATAAAGATAAAATTGAACCAATATTAAGAGATATAGCATACGAGCAAGGAAAATTAAAATCATTTATGCTCTTAATGGATCAACAAAGCAAAAAATACTCTTTAGCTAATACCCTTGAAAATGAGATCATATTTAGTTGTGAAATAGAGGGTGAAGTGCTAAATAGACAAAGTGTAAGATCATCTATCAAACAAAAACTCGGACTTGAAACAAGTGAACACTATAAAGCTATAAAAAAAGAAGATAATTATGTAGATATCCTAATAGATGCAAATACAAACTATGAAGAACCATTGAGTATAGATAAAATATTCGGCTGGCACCATGCTATGTTTGAAAAAGGCTATAGTGGATTTTCTAAGATAAAAGTAGCCCAGTTTAGAAAAGAGGGTTCTATGCAAGTTGTATCTGGGAACTACGGAAATGAGAAGATTCATTATGAAGCACCACCATATGAGACTTTAGAAAAAGAGATGGATTTTTTTATAAACTGGTTCAATAACACAGCAGATAACTTAGAAAAAGCTGCTATTACCCATCTTTGGTTTGTTATTATCCATCCATTTGATGATGGAAATGGAAGAATTACTAGAGCTTTAACAGATAGAGTTTTATCAAAATATGAAAAATCACATTTTTCAAAAATATATACTATGTCAAAAAGTATCTATGAAGATCGTAAAGGTTATTATGAAGCTTTAGATAAAACTACCGGTAGATTTCATAAAGATAATCCATTGGATATAACATATTGGATGGAGTGGTTTTTTAAAACTTTACATTATTCTTTAGTTGATGCACAAATTCAACTAAACTATATAGTGGAGAAAACAAAGTTTTGGGATATGCATAGAGATGACGGACTAAACCAAAGACAGATAAAAGTACTAAATAGACTTTTAGATATAGGCAGTGAAAACTTTAAAGGTGACCTTACGAAAAAGAAGTATGTAAAGATAGCAAATACAGCAGAAGCTAATGCTTCAAGAGATATAGCAGATCTACTTAAAAAAGATTGCATAAAAAAAGTAGAAGGTACAACAGGTAGAGGTACTAGATATACTATAAAGCATCTATTGGAAATTGAGTAGTTTTCAATGAGTAATACAATTATAAGTAGATGGTAAACCTTTGGATATACTTTTTAGGCTTATGGATTCTGATAAGATAACGGTTGAGTGTATAAAGCAGGTGTCTTTGTAGTAAAATATTTTGCAACATAAAAGCGACAATCTGTTGGTATTTTATATATTTTGGTTATTTAATGGATTTTGATGTAGGTAAATCCGACCAAATTTAAAATCACAACATTTAGTACTATTATCTATGATTGGTATTGAGATATAAAAAGCTTAAATTTTATACTTTTAGTTTCAATTAAGATTCATGGTAGTTTTTTGCTAA
>JAYEMD010000108.1:0-2850 GCA_034717895.1 Campylobacterota bacterium
AAGAAATACAATATTTGGATTCTTAGCCATGTTATTTATAATCACATCATAATAATTTCTAAATCGATTATAATCTCCTGCCACATATACAATATAATCTTCTTCGTAATTGTCAAACAACTGAATAAACTCTCCAAATCCTCTATTAGGCTCTAAACTACCAATATAAGCAAACTTCAACATTTTATTATCTTCTTGAAAGTTATTTACTTTTTGATACTTCTCAACTTTTGAGATTGCATTTCTACTAAGTAAAATATTATTTTCATCTATACCTATTTCATTCTTTACAAATTTTTTAAGCAGATTTGATTGTACTATCCAAAATAGTGGTAAATGCTTAAAAAGTATTTTTTTAGCTTTTTGATTATTAAAAATCTTTGAGTGCATATCAATTATGTAGTTTACTTTTAAAATACTACAAGCTAAAGCACTATAGGTATTGTGAACAACATAAATATCGTTTTTCGATTGAAAAAATATTTTTCTCTTTAGAATAAACAAGAAATGAAATATTGCTAATATAAATGATTTGTATCTGTTTTCTTTAACTCCTAATCTTGTGCTTTTTATACTCTGTTCTGTTTTATCACCAAATGGTTTTCCAGAAATTACAGTAGTGTCCACTCCATTATTACTAAATGCTTCGCAAAGCTTCATAACATACTTACTATGTGCTGTTTTGTTTGGTATGGCTGCTACTGTTAGATATATTAGTTTCACTTTTCTATTCTTTTTATATCTAATTTAGAATGCTTATACATTTTTTCTTTCAGTCTAAATAGTTTCTTCTGAAACCAATTATAATCATACGCTTCTATTCTCTCAACATTATCAAAATACTTTTTATTTATCATCTCTAAAAATTCTTCTTGATTTACTATTTTAATCTCTGGAATCTTGTCATTCCATTCAAAGCCAACTGCCATCAAGGGGCGATTGATTTTTTCAAAACCTTTCCAAAGTTTTCTACTTTTTATCATCACATCTGTAAAAGGCTTTATCATATTGAAATTTGTATCTTCTTTATCAAGTAAATAAATCGTATTTTCAAAATAATCCAGTATATTTAAATGTACATCATAGTTATAAATAGACTCAAAAAATATAGATGGGAACTCTATATATCCTCTTTTTGATACTCTTTGCATCTCATTCATCAACAAATCTATTTGACTTTGTGGAACATGTTCTAAAACATGAGAACATATCACATAGTTAAAAGCCTTATCTTTAAAAGCAAATGTACCATCTTTTGTGACATAGTGAGGTATATTTTTACTATTTTCAAGTCTTTTCCCACCAAATTGCTCTAAAGCTACATCTTCGTTTGGGTCAAACTTATCTATATATACATCACTTCTATAGTACGGATAGGCTCCAGGACCAACTTCTAAAATAATATCTTCTTTGTTTATATTTACTTTCCAAGGGAGTTGCATCAGATATGTACCTCTTTTTCTATAATCTCTTCTAATTTTTCTACAAATTGATTGTAAGTAAAGTTCTTATGAACTAGTTCATAACCATTCATCGCTATCTCTTTCGCCTTACCCTTATCTTGTTCTATGAACTCAATAGCATCATTTATCCTTTTTGAATCTTTTACATTTACCAAAAATGAATTTTCTTTATCTTTAAGTTTTTTGCTCCAAAGACCTGATGTATCTGTTATGATTATTGGCTTTTTCATAGCCATTGCTTGCAAGCAAACACTTTGTCCTGATGGCTGACCAGTTTCAACAAGAGGGATTATTACTGCTTTTGCTTTTTTATAGTAATCTCGTATATCTTCATCACTTAAAGAACTATTTTTATAGTAGCTACCGTTGATATGAGTGATATTTGATGGTAGGTTTTTATGCTCTTTGTTATTTATCATCACAAGTTTTTCTTTTCTATTTCTAAAAGATTCTATAAGAGTATCCCAATCTCTTGATTTATCCATACCTATTGCAAAGTAATATTCTTCTTCAACTTCTTCACCTGATTTCCAAAAGTCAGTGTCTATACCAAACTCTACAAGATAGTGATGAGAAGGAGCAAGTTTATCTTGTAGTATTTTATAGTCATATCTTGATATAGAGATAAATATCAGATCTTTTTGTACCCAAGAGAAAAGTTTTCTCTCTACTTTGTTAAAGTTTTGATAGTAAGCACTCATACTAAAACAAATAGCTTTTTTATCTTTTCTAAATATTTTATTAAAAACTCCTCTCATAGCACTCATAGATACAGATATACTTGCTACTATATCATATTTACTTTTTATTCTAAACAGTTTGTATATATCACTAAATGTGAAAAGTTCTAGTTTAAATAATCTGTCAAGTCTATAAAATAAACCTCTAAATCTTTTTATATCAGCTGATTCTTCTATGGTAACATTTTCAACTCTATCTGCACCATAAAACATCTCTTTTGGATAGTTGTCATTTGAGTTTACTCTTGCTAATCTTCCATTTTTAAAAAAATATGTAACTTTTGGTTTACTCATTTTAAAATCTGTTTTAAAATCTGTTTTAAAATTATCTCTACCTATTTCATCATAAAAATAGTTTTGAAACTGTGATTGCATCTTTAGATGATCTTGTCTTTTTGTTTTTCTTACATGATGATGAATTATAGTTCTTCTAAGTTGTGGATTATAGTCTTTTTGATTTACAAGGGCTGAGTTATAAACATGGTCTGAAAAAAATAATAATTGTTCTCCAAATTCTCTTCTAAAAAAATAATTCATAAAACACTGATCTGTAAAAATATCTTTTTTACTAAAATCAACATTTGATACAGAATTTAGTATATTTAAAATTTTTTGATTTGATTTACTATACCCTATAAGTCCAGCAT
>JAYEMD010000109.1:0-13573 GCA_034717895.1 Campylobacterota bacterium
ACATTTACCTTTAACTATCACTATTAAATATATCTCTAGTATATACTTTATCTTTTACATCTAAAATATTATCATTTAATCTATTTGCTACTATCACATCACTGATAGCTTTGAACTCATCAAGATTTTTGATAACTTTTGAGTTAAAAAAACTATCATCTTGACAAGCTGGTTCATAGATAACTACTTCTATACCTTTTGCTTTGATTCTTTTCATAATCCCTTGTATTGCACTACTTCTAAAATTATCTGAACCTGATTTCATTACAAGTCTATATATACCTACAATTTTTGGTTTTCTTGAAAGAATACTATCCGCTATAAAATCCTTTCTTGTACTATTTGATTTTACGATAGCTTCTATCATATTACTAGGAACATCTGCATAGTTTACTAAAAGTTGTTTTGTATCTTTTGGAAGGCAATATCCACCATATCCAAAAGATGGGTTGTTGTAGTGAGTTCCTATTCGTGGATCCAGTCCTACACCTTTAATGATTTGTTCTGTACTAAGTCCATGAGATTCTGCATATGAGTCAAGTTCATTGAAGTATGCAACTCTCATAGCTAAGTATGTATTTGCAAATAACTTGATAGCTTCTGCTTCAGTAGAGTCTGTAAAAAGGATAGGAATATCTTTTTTAATAGCTCCTCCAGCTAAAAGATTTGCAAATGTTATAGCACTTTCACTTTGTTCTCCAACTATAATTCTACTTGGGTAGAGGTTGTCATAAAGAGCTAATCCTTCTCTAAGAAATTCTGGTGAAAAGATAATATTTTGAGTGTTAAACTTTTCTCTTAAAGATTTTGTGTAACCTACTGGGATAGTTGATTTTATAACCATTGTCGTATTTGGATTGATACTTAATACATCAGATACTACAAACTCTATACTTCTCGTATTAAAATAATTAGTTTCAGGATCATAATCAGTAGGAGTTGCGATAATCACATAATCAGCACCTTTGTAAGCTTCCTCTTTATCTAAAGTTGCAGTGAAGTTTAAATCATCTCTTAGAAGATACTCTTCTATCTCTTTATCTTCTATTGGAGACTTTTTATTTTTAAGCATCTCTACTTTTTCAGGGATGATATCTAGGGCAACTACTTCGTTATGTTGTGCTAAAAGTAGTCCATTTGAAAGTCCTACATATCCAGTCCCTGCTATTGCTATTTTCATCTATTCATTTTCCTTTTTTAAATAAAATTCTTTGTACCACTTCACAAATATTTCAATTCCAACTTCAAGTGATGTATCAGGCTTATAGTCAAAGTCATTGATAAGGTCACTCACATCTGCATAAGTAGATACTACATCTCCATCTTGCATATCCATAAAGTTTTTTGTAGCTTCTTTACCTATTGCATTTTCTAGTATTTTGATGAAATCAAGAAGTTGTACAGGAGAGTTATTTCCAATATTATAAACTTTAAAATCTGACGGATTATCTATCACTTTAATAATCCCATCAACTATATCACCTACATAGGTAAAATCTCTACTCATATTTCCATGGTTAAATACTTTTATAGGTCTATCATTTGTTATAGCATCAGCAAAAAGCATAGGAGCCATATCAGGTCTTCCCCATGGTCCATATACAGTGAAAAATCTAAGTCCTGTTGTTTGTATACCGTATAAGTGACTGTAAGTATGAGCCATAAGTTCATTTGACTTTTTTGTAGCTGCATATAATGATACTGGGGTATCTGTCTTATCCGTAGTTTTAAATGGTTGTGATTTGTTTGTACCGTATACACTTGAACTACTAGCATAAGACAAGTTTTTCACATCATTATTTCTACAAGCTTCTAGTATATTCATAAACCCTACTACATTACTTTGTATATATGCATGAGGATTTTCTATAGAGTATCTTACTCCTGCTTGAGCTGCTAAGTTACATACAGTATCAAATTTCTCTGTCTCAAAGAGTTTATTTATAGTTTGACTATCTTCTAGATTTGCTTTTATAAATTTATGCTTTGGATAAGTTTTTGAAGATACTAACTTATTATCTTCTATTTCATCTTTATTAATACCAAGTTCATTTAGTCTTGCATATTTTAAATTCACATCATAGTAGTCATTTATATTATCAAATCCTATAACCTCATGACCCAATTCTAATAATTTTTTTGCTAAGTGGAAGCCTATGAAACCTGCTGTTCCTGTTACTAATATCTTCACTATTTATCCCTTTATCTCATTATCAACTATTTGACAAATTATATGCCCAAAAAGTATATGCATCTCTTGTATTCTTGGAGTATCATTTGAAGGAACAACTAAATTTATATCACAATATTCATTCATACCACCACCATCACGACCTGAAAAACCTATAATCTTACATCCAAGTTCTTGTCCTACTTTAAATGCATTTATCACATTTTTAGAATTTCCTGAAGTTGATATTCCTATTAAAACATCACCTTTATTTGCTAATGCTTCAACTTGTCTATCAAATACTCTATCATAACCATAATCATTTCCTATAGCTGTAAGAACAGAAGTATCAGTAGTAAGTGCAATACCGGGTAGTCCTCTTCTTTCAGTTTTATATCGTCCTGTTAACTCTGCAGCTATATGTTGAGCATCAGCTGCACTTCCACCATTTCCAAATAAAAGTACTTTATTCCCATTCTTTAAAGCTTCAACAATAACTAAAGAAGCTTCTTGAAGTGGTTTATTCATAGTCTCAATTACTTTTTGAATTGTTTCAAGATGTCCTTGAAACTCTTTTTTAATTATATTTTCCACTTAATTTACCTTTTGTATTTTTTCTATTGTTTTTGTTGTACTTTTTCCATCTATAAAAGTTACAAGCTTTGTTTGCTTTGCAATGTCACTTCCAACTACTTCTTTGCCTTCATAATCTGCACCTTTTACCAAAGTATCAGGTTGAACTTTTTTTATTAGCTCATAGGGAGTATCTTCATCAAAAATCACTACATAATCCACACATTCTAAAGCTGAAAGGATATATGCTCTATCTTCTTCACAATTTATAGGTCTATCTTCACCTTTTAATCTCTTGACTGAAGCATCAGAGTTAAGTCCCAAGATTAGAACATCACCAAATGATTTTGCAGTATTTAAATAAGACACATGCCCTTTATGTAATATATCAAAACAGCCATTTGTAAATACTACTTTTTTCTTTTGATCTTTTAATCTTGAAGAGATTTTTTCTATTTCATCTCTTGTTTTTATATGAAATTCTATTGAACTTTTATTTAAACTTGTTTTATACTCCTCTATTTCATCTAAAGTTACAGTAGCACTTCCAAGTTTTCCAACAACAACACCTGCTGCTAAATTTGCAAACTCTACAGAGGTAAAAATATCATAATCTAAACTAAGAGCAAAACCAAGTGAAGCTAAAACAGTATCACCTGCTCCTGTTACATCATAAACTTCCCTTGCAACTGTTGGTTTAATAGTAACTTCTTCATTATCTAAAATAGCAATTCCATTTTCACTTAATGTTACTACTGAAACATCCAATAAAGCTTCATTTTTTAATTTAATAAGAGTTTCTTTTAATGTTGTATCATTCTCAATTTTTATTTTGGAAGCTAATTCTGCTTCTTTTTTATTTGGAGTTAAAAGATATGCTCCTTTATATTTTTTAAAATCATTACCTTTAGGATCTACTAATACTTTTTTATTCATTTTATTTGAACAGCTAATTATTTTTTTTATAAGGTCATTAGTTAATACACCTTTTGCATAATCAGATAATAGTATTATATCATAGGCATTTATCTCTTCTTTAAACTTGTCATATACAAGATTTGCACTTATATCTGAGATTTCATTTTTACTCTCTTTATCATATCTTACAACTTGAGAATGTGAAGCTATCAATCTAGTTTTTCTTGATGTTTTTCTATTTTTTTGTTCTATAAGAAAAGATTTTACTCCTTTTGATATTAACATTGATTTTAATTCAATTCCAACATCATCTTCACCAATTACAGATAAAACACCAACATTTGCACCTAATGAAACAAGATTTTCAATAACATTTCCTGCTCCACCTAAAACTTTAGTCTCTTTATTTATATCTACAACTTGAACAGGTGCTTCAGGAGAGATTCTTTCACATGAACCCCATAGATATTCATCAATCATTAAATCGCCAATTACTAATATATTTGGTTTTTTATTAACTTTTAACATCTATTTAACTTCTTCTTTAAATAATATTTTTATTTCGGGAATATAAGCTTTTATTCCATCTTCCATTGAAAATTTGGGTTCATATCCTAAGTTTTCTTTTGTAGCTTCTATATTTGCCTCTGTAAAAAATTGGTATGAACCTATATAAGGATTAGGGATAAACTCTTTGCCATTATCAATTTTAAGTTCATGTTGAAGAATATTTACAATATCTTCAAAAGATCTTGCTTTTCCTGTTCCAACATTATAAACTCCAGATTTCTTAGGAGAACAGGCTTTTATATTTGCTTGAATAATATCTTCAATATAGATAAAATCTCTTAAGATTTTTTCACTTCCTTCAAAAAGTTTTGGAGTAAGTCCTTTTAAAATCTGCTGTCCAAACTGAACTACCATAGAAGCAGTTTTATTTTTATAAAATTCTCTTGGACCATATACATTAAAGTATTTTAATCCTACAATAGAGATATCAACACCTTCTTTTAAATATTTATAAGTAATATTATCCATCATAACTTTAGAAAAGCCATAAGCATTGTTTGGTTGTTCATATCCAACTTCAAATCTATCACTATCTCCGTATGTTGCAGCAGAACTTGCATAAATAATATTGGCATTATGTTTAATAGCAATTTTTAATAAATCTTCATAAGCATTTACATTTGTTTTCATCATAACATCTTGCTCCTGTACTGTTGTATCAGAAATAGCTGCTTGATGAAAGATATAATCAAAATTAAAGTTCTTTTCAAAGTCTTTTAATAACTCTTTATCATTTATATCACCACTAATAACTTGACCTTTGAATCCAAGTAAGTTTTTAAAGTGTCCAAAGCTTTTTAGGTTTCCATTTGAGAAGGTCTCCCCATTTCTAAAACAATCAAGTGCTATGATATTCGCTTCTGGATAGTTTTCTTGAAAATAAAAACAAAGGTTACTTCCAATAAACCCTGCAGAACCTGTTATTAGTATGTTTTTATTGTTGAAGTCTATGTTATTGTGTTTCATTATTATATATTTCCTTTCAACTCTTCTTTTATTCCAACAATAGGTCTAAAAAGTCTAAAATAAGAACTTCCAGTTACACCCTCAAACATGTTAAACTCTGGATACTTATCTTTTCTACCTGACTTTAGAGTGTGAGTGGTAGATATATCTGGATAGGCATCTATATAGACTATTCGCTTTATCTTTAGTTGCATCGCTTTTTTAGCACATAGTTGGCACGGTGAGTCTGTAGTATAAAGTGTCCCACCCACTACAGACTGACCACCTGTTTTTGCTAACTGTAAAAAAGCATTTTCTTCAGCGTGAAGTGCTCGCTCTCTTGTGGGATTTTTGAAAAGTTTTGATATATCTTTTTGTGTATTTATGTCAAATTTAAACTTTTTTAGTTTTGCATCAATGTGTTTTTTGTTTTCTATATCTTTAAAGCAAAATGGTATCGTTCTATTGTGGCTTTGTTGTTTTATATACTCTTGAAACTCTTTGCTTTTTTCATACTCACTATAAGCTTCATCTGAATTTGGGTGGAGTAGTTCATCTAGTGTTCTATAGAGACATGGTGTATTTCCCTCTTGTACATCATTCCATCCTATACCTCGTACATATCCATCTGCACCTATGACACATGCTCCTACTTGTCTTGAGATACAGCCTGAATTGTATCGTGCTGTAAGAGCTACTTGCATATTTCTTTCATCATCATTTGGGGTAAACAATGCAGGTTTTCTTATGAGTGCTATATATTTGAAAAGTTGATATTGAAGATATTTGTCAGTACAATTAGCATTATTATTCAAAAATACATCTCCTAGTCCTATACAACTGTTGATATTTTGAGAGCTTGTTTCTTTATCTTCATATTCAAAAGTTTTTATCTTTTCATACTCATCTTCAGGTAGTCCAAAATGTATATTTGTCCTATCTCGTCTAGTGCTTTCATCTGCTAATACTGAAAGTAGATAAAAGTTTGCATATCTATTTTTGAAAAACTGTATCTCATAAGTATTTCTAAGTGCATCTATAGCTATGAACTTTTCACCTGCAATATTATAAAGTAATTTTCCTACTCTTCTAAGTGCTTCAGCTATAAAAAAAACATTTGGTATCTCATCGTAGTGAAGTGTTTTTGATAGTGACTTATGTATAGTTCCATATTCTCTTAGACTTTTTCCCACTTCTTGAAATACTTGTGTATATGATATATCACTTTTGTTTACATTTTTAGATATATGTTTATCTAGCTTTTCAAGTAACTTTTTGATATCTAAATCTTTATCTTTTTTAGAATAGTTTTGTATAGCTTCTATTAATTTAGTTGATAATTTTATAGCTTTTTTATGATTGCTATCTTTGTACCATTGATTTAATTTTAAATATTTATTTTCTGATACATCTTTAGTAGCAAAAATAATAGCAAATAATATATTTGAAACCTTTAGATGATAAAACTCTTGCCAAGAGTTTTGAACATAAAAATCTTTTACTCTTTGTAACCTTCTTTTTTCAATATCATCTTTTTTTGTTGACAATTCACAATCTAATGTGTTGGTTATCTCAAATGTTTCATATTTTTTTGATAGATGTTTAGAGATAGTAGTACTACCACTAGCTACTGCACCTGTAAGCCCAACTAAGATAAAATCATCTCTTAGGTTTTTAAATATTTCTTGCATTAGATTGTAGCTCCTATATACCACTCGTACATTGTTTTAATACTATCTATTGATAATGTTGAATTATTCATTTTATTATCTCACTTTTATCTACTTCTAATATATCACACACTTTATCAAATAGTTGCTCGCTAAATTCAAGTACTATTTTTATCTCATCTCTTGGTGGCATTTCTCTATCAAAAGCTGGATAAGATTCCTCTATATGGTATTCTGATATTAAATCTAATGTATCCAAATGATTTTCTAAATCAATATTATGCTTTATCTCTTTATAAATATCATATAAATCATGAGTCTTAACAATTTTTTTATTTTCATATGCTAAAAGACTTTTTAATATTTTTTCACAAGCATAATGTAGCTCAACAGCAGTTACATCTGTATAGTGATTATTTTCATAAAATAGCTTTGCACCAGATAAATTATGCCATGATTTTTGAAGCCACTCTTTAGCTGCTTTTTCGTTCATACCATACCTTTCCATTTTGTAATATATCTACTTTATAAAAGTAGTCTTCCCTTTGTTCTACATAATCTGTTGGAGCTGAAAGTATATCTATACCATTAGTTTTATACTCTGTTCTAATATCTCTTAGTCTTCTTCTTGCTTCTCTTTGATAGTATCTAGTTTCATTTATAGTTAAATCATCTTTAAGTAAAAACAGATCTATATCACTGTCTTCATTTGGTGTACCATATGCATAACTTCCAAATAAAATTATTTTATCTGGATTTAATGGTTTTAATCGTTCTATAATTTGTGGTTTTAACTCTTCTATATTTATCATTTAACTTCTTTCAAATACCATTCATACATAATTTTTATGCCATCCATTGATAATGTTGAATTTTTAATGTTTAATGTTAAATTACTAAGCATCTTTTAGTTCCTCTAGTACTTTTACTACAAAATCTAAGTAGTTATTGTCTTCCATAAAAGACTCTATAAGTTCTACTTTTAGATTTGGTTCGATATTTGATATTAGTTCAATAATATCATTCTCAAATGGCTTAAGTTTTTGCTGTATAATACCCCAAACTATCTCTTGGTCTATTCCAAAATATTCATGTGAAATTTGATTTCTGAAATCTACAACTCTTTGATAGTTTGACTCTATGAGTTTATCTCTAAGCAGATATTTTGAAGCTTCACCTATTATCTCAAATTCTCTTATGACAGTATCCCATGCCATAAAATCATAAAGTAGAGTTTCTACATTGTCAAATTGACTTGATACTTTTTTTATTTTTTGTATAGCTATAAATATATCAAATATAAAAAGCTCAACCTCTCTATCCACTTTTTCAATATCAAACATAGATGAAGTCCTTTTTTATTCTATTTTTGATAAATGTTTTCATGGATCTAAATGTACCGATATCTACTGGTTTTTTCAACTGTTCACTTAAATAATCTTTGGCATAAAAAAGTGCAAAAGCATCTTTTAGATTTAACTTCAAGACAGCTATGTCTACATCACTATTTTGGGTGTCAGTCCCTTTTGCTACACTACCAAACACTGCAAACTCTTCTATACCGTATCTCTCTTTTAGTATTGGTTTTAGTTCTTTTAGTTTATTTATGATGGTTGTGTTCATGAAAAAACCTTTGGAGTTTTAGTGTTCAGTGTTGAGTATTCAGTGTTCAGAAAACCTAGTGAATCATTATTAGTACCACCCAGGTGGTCTTTCTCTTGAGTTTTACTCAATTCACCTTGAAGTAGTGGGTAGTTATCAAATTTTAAATTATTTTGCATCTTTTAACTCCTCTAGTGCTTTTACTACAAAATCTAAGTAGTTATTGTCTTCTATAAATGACTCTATAAGTTCTACTTTTAGATTTGGTTCGATATCTCTTATTAAATCTATAACTATACCAATGTATATATCCAAATCATTATAAACAATATTCCAAATTCTATCTTGATTTACCCCGAAGTATTCATGTGTGATATAATTTCTAAGGTCAACTACTATTTGATATTCTTTTGAAACCAATCCATCTTTTAGTAGATATTTGCTTGCTTCACCGATAATTTCAAACTCTCTTATGATACTATCCCATGAACGAAAATCATAAAGTAATTCTTGGACATTATCAAATTCATCTGCAACTTTTTTTATTTTCAATGATGCTATATAAATATCAAAAATAAAAAGTTCTGTTGCTCTATCAACTTTAGAAATATCAAACATAGATAAAATCCTTTTTAATTCTATTTTTAATAAATGTTTTCATACTTTCAAAGTCTCCAATATCTATAGGTCTATGTAAGTTTTCTTCCAAAAAGGCTTTAGCTTTTAGTAGTAAAAAAAAACTTTTTTTACTATCTCTTAAGATAGCTATATCCACATCACTTTTTTCAGTGTCAGTTCCTTTTGCCACACTTCCAAATACTGCAAACTCTTCTATACCGTATCTCTCTTTTAGTATTGGTTTGAGTTCTTTTAGTTTGTTTATGATAGCTGTGTTCATTTTACAATCTCACTTTCTCGATATTCTTCTAGCTCTTGGTGGAGTTCATCATACTCTGCTTTTTTTCTAGCTACAAATTTTTCTGTAAGTTTTATCTTCTCTTTTATACCCTCTTCTGTGAGGAGGTATTTATAATTTTTCTTTTGTTTGGAGTTTGAAAAGTTTTCTATCTTGATAAGTCCCTTATCTACAAGTGCTTTTAATATAAAATTTATTTTACCTACACTATATCCTAGCTCTTTAGCTAGTAATGGCTGAGATGTGATAGATTCTGATTTTCGTAGAATAGACAGGGTTAACTCTTCAGGTTGCAAATTTTTCCTTTAATTTCATTTTTTGAATTTTAGCTAAACTTTATTTAAATACCAATCAAACATTATTCTAATACCATACTCAAACTCAACTTTGTGCTTCCAACTTGTATTGGTTAGCAGTAAGTTGTGTGTTGTACCACCCAGGTGGTCTCTCTCTTTAGTTTCACTAAATTCACCTTGAAGTAGTTTTAGTTTAGATACCATTTATACATCTCCTTTATACCTGATTCTAATTCCATTTTGTATTTCCATCCTACAATAGTGTTAAGAGATCTTAGTTTGCAGTTAGTAGTCTTTTGTCGATAGTCGATAGTCAATAGTTTTTTAAGCATCTGTTATCTCACATTTGTCTATTTCTAATATTTCACATACTTTATCAAATATACTTTGTGCAAACTCATAAAACTCATTTGCATCCTCTTGTGTTGGTTTGCCATAAGGGAGTAGTCCCATATCTCCTGGGTACCTTGAATCTATATATAATTTATCTAATTTATTTACAAGCCTATTATTTACTTCACCAATATCTGATTTATTAAGTTTAAATAACTTATTGAGTGAATGTATTTTAGGTACATCTATCTTGTTGAAACATAATAACGCTTTAAGAACTTTTTCAATTGTCTGTTGTGAATGAAATGCAATCATTGTTGTTAAATTGGTATTGTTTTTTATTTCATCCAATAAAATAAGATCATAGATAGCTGCTTTTAACCACTCTTTTGCTAGTACTTTACTCATAGTAAAATGGTTCCTTTATTAAATATTTCTTTAGCTAGAGAACTATTTAGTTCTATAAATTTTTTATTCATAGCTTTTGTATGTGTGATCATGTCTGTTGGGTAATCCTGTAGTATATCTTGCATAGCATCTGCAACTTTTAAATAAATATCCATATTTTCATTATAATCTTTTGGAATAAAATCATCATTTGTTACAATATACAAATCTATATCACTATCTTCGTTTGGCGTACCATAAGCATAGCTTCCAAATAGTATAATCTTATTTGGATTAAGTGGTTTTAGTCTTTGAATAATTTTTGGTTTTAACTTTTCTATATCTATCATTTAAAAAACCTTTGGTTTTTTGGTGAATAGCATGTAGTCTTTTGTCGATAGTCGATAGTTGATAGTATTTTTAGATTATTATTCATTATTAACCTTGAATGGGTTTATAATTTTTAGTTGTCCATCTACTACTAGACTATCTTGCATTTGCTTCTTCTCTACCAAATTTGAAATTTTTAGTATCTATTGAAATAGTTGTAAACTTAGAATCAATATCAAAACTTTTTTTATGATTAGTAGTTTCTACTATCTCTATTTCATTTTTTGGTAAAATTTTGAGAAAACTGTAAACCTTATCAACTAAGCTATCTTGAATATTTAATTTAATTGTTTGCATTTAATTTTCCTTGATTTTACAATACAAATTATATCATAATTGTTATTTATATTATCTAACCCTACTATTTCATTACCTCTTTTATTAGTACTCAGTGCTAAGTGTTCAGAGTTCAGAATTTTAGTTTCTAGTTGATAGTCGATAGTTGATAGTTTTTTTGAATTACTAAGCATTTTTTAAATCCTCTAGTGCTTTCATTATAAAATCTAAGTAGTTATTATCTGTTATAAAAGATTCTATAAGTTCTTGTTTTAGGTCTGGTTTTATATCATGAATTATTTTTATGATTGTACTTTCATAAGGATCTAAATCTATATTTATAGTTGCCCACACTATATTTGAATCTATACCGAAATATTCATGGGTGATATGATTTCTAAAGTCGACCACCACTTGATAATCTTTTGATAATAATTTTTCTTTTAATAAATATTTTGAGGCTTCACCTATAATCTCAAACTCTCTTATAACACTATCCCATGCCATAAAATTATGCAAAAGTTCTTGAACATTATCAAAACTACTTGAAACTTTTTTAATCTTTTGTATAGCTACATAAATATCAAAAATGAAGAACTCTATATCTCTATCTACTTTGGTTATATCAAACATAAATAAAGTCCTTTTTTATCCTATTTTTTATAAATGTCTTCATAGAATTAAAAGTACCTATATCAACATCTTTATCTAGTGTTTCTTTCAAAAAGTTTTTTGCCCTAAATATATCAAATCCACTTTTAATTTGCATTTTTAAGATAGCTATATCCACATCACTATTTTGGGTATCAGTTCCTTTTGCTACACTACCGAACACCGCAAACTCTTCTATACCGTATCTCTCTTTTAAGATTGGTTTTAGTTCTTTTAGTTTGTTTATGATAGTTGTGTTCATGAGAAAACCTTTGGGGTTTTAGTGCTCAGTGTTAAGTTTTCAGTATTCAGAAAACCTAGTGAGTAGCATGTAGTCACTAGTTTATAGTTGATAGTTGATAGTATTTTAGGCATCATTTAGCTCCTCTAAATGCTTTTACTACAAAATCATTAATTATTAATGTTGAATGTTCAATGTTTAATTTTCGAGGAAACTTTTCACTTTGCGAAACCGCATTTACTAGTTTTGAATTATTCATTTTGTTATCTTAGCCAATAACATTAGCTCATCCTCATTAAAATCAAAATACTCCTCTAGCATCTCATTTAGTTCGATTAAATTATGGGTTTTAGTTATTGGATTATTCTCATAAGCAACAATAGACTTTAGTATCTTTTCAATAGATCGATGATACAAAAGAAGCCCTACATATCCTGTTCCTGCTATTGCTATTTTATGACTTTTCATTATTTTATAAGCTCCAGCTCATTTATAAATTTAAAGTCTTTTTTATTGTAAGTCCAAAGTGGCAAATCATATACAAGACAAGTTGATGCTATGATTGCATCATATATTTTCATACCATGTGATAGTACATATCTATCCATAAGAGTTCTAGCCAAATTTAAAATTTCTTGATCTATATCTACACTTCTAAAAATGTTTAATTTCTTATTGGTAGTATGTAAATCTCTTTTATTTTTAACACCATTTAGTACTTCCATATCTACAATAGAGTTAAAACAATACTTTTCAATCATCTCATTATCTAGCTTCAACTTACCATTAATATAGTCAATCACAATACAAGTACCTATAAATATAAGATTATTCATATCTTGTTGTTCTTCTTAAATCATGAGTATATTTTGCACTATCCTTAATATGTGTCAAAGCTACTTCATCACACAAATCATCTTCATAGTCATACTCTATTTTATGTAGATGTTTCATAGGATCTTTTTTAGTGTATATTAACTCATTATCTTGTTTTTTCATGTCTAAAAACATCTTCAAAGCATCACTTAGTAGATCTTCCATAGCTTTTTTGTTTTGTGCAGCATACTGCTTGAATCTATTTTCTATCTCTGGATTATCTATTTTGATTGCTAACATGCCTGATCCTTTTTATACTCTTGTAGCTCTTTATGTAGTTCATCATACTCTTTTTTCTTTCTTGCTACAAATTTTTCTGTGAGTTTTATCTTCTCTTTTATACCATCTTCTGTGAGGAGGTATCTATAGTTTTTTTTAGATTTTGAGTTTGAGAAGTTTTCTATCTTGATAAGTCCTTTATCTACTAGTGCTTTTAGGATGAAGTTTATCTTACCTACACTATATCCTAGCTCTTTGGCAAGTGATGGTTGAGACTCTATGGACTCTGATTTTCGCAAGATTGATAGGGTTAACTCATCTGGATGCAAACTTTTCCTTTAATTTCATTTATTGAATTTTAACGAAATGTTTCTTAAATAATAATTGTTGATTTATTTTCTCAAAGAGAGTGCTAATACCGTTTTAAATTAAAACTAACTATCAATAATACATAATTGTTCTTTCATATAATCCCACAATATTAATTTCTTTGTTCTATCTTTATCATTAATCCAGATTAAGAGCTCATCATTTAAAAGT
>JAYEMD010000110.1:0-2782 GCA_034717895.1 Campylobacterota bacterium
TATATTTCAATCTTATCATTTATATCAATATTGCTATTTTTAATAAATTCTATCTCTTTTTCTGATCTAAAACCACTTATAATGACTTTTTTAAGATTCTTTTGTTTTATAAACTCTATTATTTGATCTGTTACTATTGATGGTTCATCAACAAGTGCTTTTTTTGCAAAATTTGTAATTGTAACATCAGAATTAATACCATGTTTTTCATGATATTTTAACCACATAAAATCACTTGCTTCAATATGAAAATAGCTATAATTGTCAGACAAATACTTAGACAATGTACTTTTACCAGCACAAGTTGGACCACAAATTATATATAAAGGATTAAAGTTTAGATATATTTGCTTATAACTATCTTTTGGTATTTTATCAGCCAATTCTAAAAGATCAAGCATTGAATTAAATGCTCCTGATCTGAAGTCATATTTATCTGCTAATTCTATTGATAATTTACTCATTGGCAGATTCTCGCCATTTGGAACAAACCATTTATTAAAAGTTTTATTATCTAACCATGGATATATAGGGTTTGTGTTCAACTCAAACTCCTTATCTACAATACAGCCATCCGTAGTACTTGTAAACTGTAAATAATCTTTTTTATATTTTTTACTCAAGTCATCCGTTAAATGTAATATAATATCACTTCTTACTGTACATTTTCTATTATTTCCTTTTGATTTTAATAATTTATCTACAGATTCAAAACTATTTTCTTTCATCCAGTACTTAATATCTAATCCTGGTACTTCATTAACTTTATCACTCAATGCATCTATTCTTACTGAGGTATCTTCAATAATAAACATTTTATCATTATTTGAAGTATATTTTTTCCATCTGTCAAGTGCATCTTTATAGCTTTCGTCTAAAAGCTGTTCCCTATTGTATATTCTAGGTTCTTCATATCCTACACCGTAATGCTTTATTCTGTAACTAGTAATATTAATATTATAGTCCCTACAAAGATGTTGGGCATGAGCAAGTTTTATTTTACTAGAAGTTATAAATACAATTTCAAGACTCAACTTTTCTACCTTTATTGTTAACTTTAGATCTAATCAATATGCAGTTTAACTCTTTCTTTGATTTTTTAATAACTTTTGAAAGATCATCTGCAATAAAAAATAACATAGGACCAAGACTAGACATACCTACTGCTTTTGCAGCGTTTTTATATAAGATATTTTCTATATCTAAAAGCTCATTTCCATATAGCTCTCTTTCAGCTTTTTTCCACTTTGACCTTTGTATATTTTTTAATGCCTTGCAAAAAGTATCAATGTCATTCTCTTTAATTGATGATAATATCCCATAAACTGTATGATACAACATCTCATAAGCCTCTGATGCTTTTATAGGGCAAGTTAAATTAAAAAACTTTTTTTCTTCTTGTTCACTTTTAGACTTTATATCTTTAGGTATACAAATTCCAATGTCCCAGTTTGGCATGAAGTTATAATCAATTTTTAAAGGTAATTGGTATACTTTTTCTATACTAGATGGTTTATGCAAAACTCCATCAATCTTTTTACCAATATCAAAAACATAACCACCGTCAAAATAAGTATTAACTCCTATACCTGAGGTACCACCTCTTCTAGAAGCTTTTAAAAGTTCTTTTCTAGTATATTTATAATTATTTAATATATATAAAGACTCTAAAGAAGCCAATCGTATTGCCGTACTGGAACCAAAACCTGAATGTGTAGGTAATAATCCTTTTAATTTTATGGTTATTTTATATTTAAATCTATTTTTTTTATACTCTAATTCTAAGATTTCTAAAATTCTTTTTTGTTCATCTTCTTTTAAAAAGATATCTCTTTTATCTTCAAGATTAAATTGTTTTGATCTTTTTGATTTTAACACTATTGATGGTTTTTTTATACTAAAACCTATACCACCATTTTTTCTATATAACCCATTATGCATACCAATAAGATTAATTGCAATTCTTGGATATATTTTTATTTTCATCTATAAACTCAACTATATGCTTTATACTCTTCTTGTAAAATTATACAAATAAATGTACCACTTCCTCTAACCACATTAGCACTATGAGATTTACCCTTTGGTATCCATATAAATGATGGCGACTTAACTTCATTAACTTCACCATCAATTTCAATGTTATAGACTAACTCTTTTCCATCATCTGCAAGTATTAAATTTAGTTCATCATTATCATGTTTATGTGATTCAACATATTGTTTTGGAAAATCTTTTATATCTTTGATTTTATGTACAGATACATGAAAAGGGATATCCTTTACTATTAGCCTTGACAACTGTTCAATATTATCATGAAAAGGTATATTATAAAAGTTTTCTTGTTCTAAATATTTAATATACTTATTCATTTAAATTTATTTCCTCTGCTATTTGCCATTCAGCATCAAAATAGTTCATATACTTTTTTGTAAAACTTCCACCACATTTCATATGTAATGCTGGTGTATCATGACTTGCAAGATCTTTAAAAATTGGTCCGATAAAACATTCATCATCAAACAAAAAAATACTTTGTGTTGGTTCATGATCAAAATATTTAACTTGAAAATTCTTATATTGTTTAGAAACTTTAACCATTTTTTGTTGTACAATATCAAACTCTTCTTGTCTATTTTCAGATAAATATTTCTTTTTAGCTAATAAAAGCTTTACTTCAATATTTCTTGAACTCATTACTTTTAATAATATTCTTTTACTTTCACTTTCTCTTTCAACATTGACAAAATCATCCATAAACTTATGTGCTGTATTTCCCAAT
>JAYEMD010000111.1:0-41131 GCA_034717895.1 Campylobacterota bacterium
TTTATTTATTAACAATTTATTTTTTAAAGAACTTTCAAATCATTTCTAGTTTACTACTTGTAAACTCAGTCTCTATCGGTGTTCCGATAAGTTGCTGTCGTTTTGTGGGGCGAATTATAATAGAAAAATTTGGCTTTGTCAAGAGCTTATGCTTAATTGATTCTTAAATTTTGGAATTTAGTATTTATACTATTTATTTGATCTAATTATCTTCTATATAATGTAATATATAAATCCTTTGTTTATCGTCTTTATACTCTTTTATCTCAACTAATTTAAGATACTCTTCGATCTCTTTTTCTGTTAATCTATTTTCTTTAAATTTTTTCATTAACTTTCTTTTTGCTCTTTTATTTGCTAATGAACTTTGGTATTGTGTACCTTTAAAATGTTTATTTGCTTTGCCTACACCATAATATTTATAATCTTCCGTATAGCCTTTTAACCAGTTGGGTATTGTATTTATATCTTTTTGATCTTTATTTGCTTTTTTTAATCTATCTATTTTTATTTTAGCCAGTGATTCAAATATACCGTTTGGGTATCTTTTTTGATACAATCTTAACAACTCTATATCATTAGTGTCTTTTACCTCATCCCAAAACATTTTTTCTGATTTAGATCCAAATAAAAATGTAACTGCTACAAATATTAATAGAAATTGTCTCATAGTTTTATAACCTTTGCTCCATAACCGCCCTCTTTTGCAGTGGCATCGTGATAACTTTTTACACTGGGGTGTGTATCCAAGAACTTTTTTACGGCATATGATAATTTACCTGTACCTATACCATGATACACAAGCACCTCGTCAAACCCTGCAATAAGAGAGTCTGATAAGAATTTATCTAAATTTTCTATTGCTTCTTCGGCTCTTTGTCCATGCAGGTCAAGTTTCACATGACCAGTTCTTGGTTTTTCTACTTTTATGTTAATACTTTTTGGTTTTACTTTAGGTATATTACCACTTCTTTTTAAACTGCTAAGCGGCAACTGCAATTTCATACCGTCATCTGTTTCAACTAAAGCTTTTTTCCCTTTTATTGATAAAAGTACACCTTTCGTATTATTGTATTTAACCCTGTCACCTTTTTTTAGTTCTAGTTTTTCCTGTTGTTTTTCTACTTTAATCTCTTTCTTTTTAGAGTGTGCTACATTTAATACTTTGTGCTGTTCTTTTGAGCTTGTCAATTTAATAGCTTTTTTTGCTTCACCTATTGCTTCTTGATATTCTTGTTCTAATTTACCCTTGAGATTTAAAAGTTCCTGGTCTACATTCTCTTTTTGCTCTTTTAAATTTTTTTCAAGCTGCTTTGTTTTTTCTATTTTTTTATCCAAAGCTTCTATTTTTTGTTTATACTCTCTTTCAAGAGAACTACTTCTTTCAATAAGTTCATTTAACTTATCTTTATCTTCCCCGTAAACCTCTTTTGCTTTTTTTACTACACTAAGTGGGATATGATACCTTTGTGCTGTTTCAAAAGCATAACTTTTACCGATAGTACCTTGAAGGAACTCGTATGTTGGTTTTCTATTTGCTTCATCATAAAGTGCCGCTATTAGATCAACACTTTCATTGCTTGCTAGAAGAGCTGCTAATCTTTTATGGTGAGTTGTTACTATTATTTTGATATTTTTCTTTATTAGTTCCTCTATTATTACTTTAAATAAAGATGCTGCTTCGTCACTGTCTGTTCCTAGCTCTATCTCATCTACTCCAACTATTGTATTTGATTTTGAGAATAGTTTACTAAACTCAACCATCCTTCCTGCAAAAGTAGAGATATCGTTTTTTACACTTTGCGGATCATCAAGTATTGCTGCTATACTTTTAAAACTTCCTATCTGTGTTGCTTTATTACAATTGTAGGGGATAAGGTATTTTGACATATAAACAGCACTTAATATTGATTTTAAAAGCATAGTTTTACCACCTGCATTTACACCTGTAACCATTATAACGTCTTTACTAAAATCAACTGTTACAGGTTTTGGACTGCTAAGTGCAGGATGTTTAAAGTCCACTAATTTATTTACTTTATTATTTACCCCTTTGGGTAATATAAAGTTCTTATCATCTTCTTTTGCAAATTGTAGTCGTGCTTGGTAGTGATCATATCTGTCAAACTCTTTATTTATAAACTTTAAAAACATCAAATGTTTTGATAAGAGTGAACTAAAATCTTTTGAAATTTTATAAACTATTTCATCTTTTAGGTTAGAAAGATCTACCTGTTTTTGCTTTAGTTCACCTACACTATGGGGTAAAACATAAAAAAATCCGCTTTGACTTCTATCTAAAACTTTTGCTTTTAAGGTATGATTGAATCCTGCTCTTACCAAAAGTGTCTGTTCTCCGTGTACTAAGTGTACCTGATGATCTACTAAATAGGGCTGTAGATTTTTACTGTTTATAACACCGTAGAGTTTTTGTTTTATGGCATCTTTATTATGATATATATTTTGATTTACTCTGTCAAGATCTTCATTAAATCCATCTAGCAGTTCCCCTTTATCGTTAAAAGCTTCAATTATTTTATCTAGTTCTGATGGTATAATTATCTTATCTATCCAATTTGCCAGTTTACCTTCAAAATTAAACTTATGTAGATATTGAAAATATGTTATGATTTTAACAAATTCATATATCTCATATAACTTTAAACTACCCTGCTTTTGTAAATATCCCAAAGCGCTGTCTAAATTAGATACGTTCTTTGGAACTTTTAATTCATAATTATCAAGTCCTTTTAAAATTGAATAATGGACATTTATATCACCCTCTAAGATGACACTCTTTTCTCTGCAAAAAAAAGACTGCAGTTTTTCAATATAATTTATAAGGTCTAATTTCTCTTCTATGTTTTTCAAATCTTTTATTACTCTTTCTTTTTTATTATATAAACATATTATATTGTATTTTATGTTAATAAAAACAATAAAAAAAGGGACGGCATATTTACCGTCCCTTTATAAAATAATAATCTAATCTTAATACAATCCGAAGTGACCGTCTTTCATTTTATACAATACTCTAAAGTTATCATCCATATCATAGAAAACTTTGAATATCTCATCAGATCCTTTAAGTTCTGCTAATGCTTCTTCGATCTCAACAGGCTTATAAGACTCAAGTCTCATAGGTAATATCTCAGAATCTAATTTTTCAAGCTCTTTTGCTATTGAATCTTCCTCTTCTAAAATTGCTACATCTGATAACTTTGTTGCATCATGTGCCTTAACTTTATCAGCATGTCTTCTTAATATTTTATTTACTCTATCTGTAGCGATATCAATAGCTGCATGAAGATCTTTATCTTTTTGTTTAACTACAACCGTATCAATATTAGCAACATTTAATACATATTCAAAAGTTATAAGATTCTTACCATGCTTCTGCTCTTGCGAAATAATCGCATTAACAGAAATAATATCTAAATTATATTTTTTAAAAGTATCTATAGTACTTTCAATGTGAGCTTTTAATTCATCCGTTAATGTTACGTGTCTTCCTACTATACTTGTATTCATGACATACTCCTTAATATTTATTTAGAACTTTTTGTTCATTCTTCAATTCTATCACACAATATATTAAATGAAATTAAGATTTCAAATAAGATTTCAAATAAAATTTATAAGTTAAAATTATTGCATATTGCAATATTCTTATAGATATTAAAAATATTTCTATATAATTGCAAAATAAATTCAACGGAGATATGTTTTATGGCAAAAAAGAAAAAATCTATATTTGAATGTCAACACTGTGGAGAACAAAGTACAAAATGGCTGGGAAAATGTCCATCATGCGGAGGCTGGGACAGTTTTATTGAGCTAACCACAGAACAACAAGAGCTTATACAAAAAACGGCAAAAGTATCCTCTCAAAACTCTAAAGCTATGCCTATTACCCAAATAGAACAAGACAATATTACACGTTTTTCAACTTATAATGAAGAGTTTGATCTGGTCCTTGGAGGGGGAATAGTGCCCGGAAGCCTTACCCTTATAGGTGGAAGTCCCGGTGTTGGTAAATCAACCTTGTTACTTAAAATCTCAGGTAATCTTGCAAAAAGCGGTAAAAAAGTACTTTATGTATCCGGTGAGGAATCGGCAGGCCAGATAAAGATGAGAGCAACCAGACTTGATGCAAATGAAGAAAACCTTTTTCTTTTATCTGAAATATCACTTGAAGAGATAGATAACGAACTATTAAAAGAGAACTATGATGTTGTTATAATAGACTCCATACAAACAATATATTCAGACAAACTAACTTCAGCCCCGGGCAGTGTATCCCAAGTAAGAGAGATAACCTTTGAACTTATGAGAAAAGCAAAAGAATCTGCAATAGCTATGTTTATAATAGGTCACATTACAAAAGACGGTAGCATAGCAGGACCAAGAGTACTGGAGCATATGGTAGATACGGTTTTATACTTTGAGGGGGAAAGTTCAAAAGAGATAAGAATGCTAAGGGGATTTAAAAACAGATTTGGAAGTACCAGTGAGATAGGTATATTTGAGATGACTCAAAACGGTTTGGAAAGTGCAAAAGATATAAACAGAAGATTTTTTGACTCAAAAACTTCTCAAAGCGGGAGCTGTCTAACTGTAGCTGTCGAGGGGAGTCGTGCTTTGATACTTGAAGTACAAGCATTAGTTACGGAATCAACATATCCAAATCCAAAAAGAAGTGCTACTGGGTTTGATACTAACAGATTAAATATGCTGTTAGCACTTTTAGAGAAAAAACTCGATCTTCCGTTAAACAACTATGATGTATTTATCAATATAAGCGGTGGTATAAAAGTAAAAGAGAGTTCTTGTGACTTGGCGGTAATAGCATCCATAATAAGCAGTTTTAGAAACAGACCCATCTCCAAAGAAACAGTTTTTGTAGGTGAAGTAAGTTTAACGGGTGAGATAAAAGATGTGTACTCTATGGAAACAAGACTAAAAGAAGCATCATCTCAAGGTATACAAAAAGCTGTTATTGCAACCAAACCTGCTACAAAAACAGACCTAAAATGTTTTGAAGTGGATGAAGTTGTAAAGATGTTAGAGCTTTTTTAGACCTTTTTAGATAAAATTTGGGTTATTTTAATAAAACACTAGAGGTAAATAAATGGTAAATTATTACTACACAAATGCAGTTATGGGTGAAAGACCTGAATTTAAAGTACCAAATAAGGAATTTTTAGAACAACTTACTCCAGAAGGATTTCAAAAACTAGTTGATCACTTCTATGATGTAGTGTTAGAGAGCGAAATCGCTCACTTTTTTCCAGACGATGAAGAGGAGATAAATCTTATAAAAAAAAGAAATGCTTCTTATTTTATGATGATTTGCGGTGGAGATGACAGATATATCTCTAAATTTGGTGGAGACTTTGACCAAATCAGAACACACCAACCTTTTTCTATCCCTAATAAAGCAAGACTAGAATGGCTTGGATGTTGGGAAGAGGTGATAAAAGAGATAGAAGATAAAGTTGACCATGAACATATCCAATCATACTGGAACTGGCTTGAGGTTTTCTCAAAACATATCGTTAACTTTGAAACAGATAAGCAAACTTATGAAGATAAAGCAGAACAAGGCGGCTGTCCAGTAATGGGTGGAATGAACAAATAATATAAAAAGGATTTAAGATGTCAAGAGATATGTGCGCAGATGTAAAAATGGAAGAGGGATATATGAGAATGAGTATCGAATACAATAACGATACAAGTAAAGAGAAGATCCAAAAAGCTATTGCGAAAACTGAAAAAGAGACCGGTGAGTTCCCAAGCGTTATAAGAAGAGCTATAAGTGAAGAAGCCGGTAACTTCTCCGTAGAATTCGGTTATGACAGCTGTCAAAGAACTGCCGGTGATTTTTGTGAAGCAGTTATGAAAGAGTTAGGCATTAATAATTGTTCAATATAGTCTACGAGAACGAAACAGATTTTGAAGTAGACTTAACTTTTGCAAAATCTATTGTGAAAGAACTTAATGTAGCGGAGATAGAACTTATCGTTACAGACAACTCGGAGATACAAGAGATAAATCTTACTGCAAGAGGTAAAGACAAACCTACGGATGTATTAAGCTTCCCGTATGAGACTATGCCAAATACACCAATAGGATCAATTGTTATCTCAAAAGATTTTGTAGAAAAATATGCAAAAGAATACGGTCACACTCCACAAGAGGAGTTTAACCTCCTTTTTATACATGGTATTCTTCATCTTGTAGGATATGATCACGAAACTGATAAGGGTGAACATAGAGCAAAAGAGGAAGAACTTATAAAAAAATATAAACTGCCTGACAGTTTAATAGTAAGGAACAGTTAATTTGGATATTTTAATATTTATAGTTTCTATGGGTGCACTTATATATGGTGCAGATCATATTATAGAAGAGAGTGAAAGAATTGCCCTTCACTTTGACATATCACCGTTTATCATAGGTGCTACCCTTATCGCACTTGGAACAAGTCTGCCTGAGATGGCAGTGAGTATGAGTGCTTCATACAAAGGAAGTGGAGATATAGCAGTTGCGAACGTAATTGGTAGTACAATTTTTAATATATCACTGGTTCTTGGTAGTGTATTTTTAATAGCAAAAGCTATCCATCCCAAAAGAGATCTTTTTGCAAAAGATTCCTCTTGGTCACTTTTCCCTATCTTGATATTTATCCTTATGGGTATAGATGGTGAACTTAGCAGACTTGACGGCTTTTTATTTTTAATGCTAATGGGTGCATATCTTCTATTCCTTATTCAAAGTAATCAAATGGAAGAGATAGATGAGGATCTAGTAAAAGAAAAATTTGCATGGGCTAAAACACTTATTATGCTTTTATTAGGATTTCTCTTCGTTGTTGGCGGTGCTAACTTTGCTATTGAGAGTGCAGGAAGTATTGCAAGAGACTTTGGAATAAGCGAATGGATTATAGGTCTATTCCTAGTAGCCTTTGGAACAAGTTTACCTGAACTTGTAGTAAGTATAAAAGCTGCACTAAATGACAATGCCGATATGGCAATAGGCGCAATTATTGGTAGTAATGTTGCAAACTTTACTATGGTACTAGGGCTTAGTTCACTAATACATCCACTAAACGTTGATCTAAACGCAAACTTCTTTGATATTACTGCAGCACTGATAGTATCGGTGATGCTTGTATTTATAACTGCGAACAAACTATACAACAAAAGTGCAGGACTTGTTATGATGACAGTTTTAGCACTAGTGATATCAAACAGCTTTTAATTAAGCTGTTTGTTTTTACATACTACTAAGACAAATACTTAATTCAGACTTAAAAACAAAACCATTTAAACTAATAATAACTAAAATTTAAAATATATAATGTATTATCCGTTAAATTTGTTCCTCCAATAGTTATAACTAAAGGAGAAAACATGGAGATAAATATTATTGAAAGATTCAAAAACAATAAAAGAGACTTTGCTATTATTATAGGATTAGAAATAGCAATTGTTACAGTTTCTATAATTAATTTTTATAAAGGATAAAAATGGATAACGATCTGTCATCAGTCTACGGACTTAAAACAACAAACTTTAAATCAAAAGATAGTAATATAAAACTTACTCAAAAAAGCGGAGGAACAAATTTTAAATGAGAGAATTAAAAACTTTTTTTCATAGTAAGTTTTATATAGAACTTATTGTAGCCAGCACACTTTTTATAGTTGCTATAGTTACAAACAGTATGGTTACGATTATAATATATCTTTTGTATTTTATTATTATGCTTGAAATTGTAAGAGCTGTTATGAGCTTTATGAGGGAACAAAGGGTTCAAATACGGATACTAATAGATGCCTTTATTATCCTTGCACTTAGGGAGTTTATAGTAAATGTAGTCAAGATAAACAAAGAGAAGATAGACTCACTTGAAGCTCTACTTACAAGTAGTACCAACTCCCATATCCTAGTATTTGCAGGTGTTCTAATATTTTTATTTATACTAAGATGGCTTGCTATATTCACATCACCGGATAAACTAAAAAAAGAGAAGTAGTGATAAAAGCAATTTTACCTCTACTAATATGTTTTAGTTTTCTACACTCCTTAGAGTTTAAAGTAGCTTCATACAATGTAGAAAACCTATTTGATATGAAATATGATGGAAGCGAATACAAAGAATATATCCCGCACGGTAAATATTGGAATAAAAAGTCTTATTTAGCAAAACTTAATAATATATCAAAAGTAATAAATGAGCTAAACAGCGATATACTTGCACTACAAGAGGTAGAATCTAAAAAAGCACTTTTAGATCTTATGAAAAAAACAAATTATACATACTACAGATTTGTTAAAAACAGAAGCTCTGCTGTAGGATTGGCAGTTTTAAGTAAATTTCCTATTAAATATCACACAAGAATTAAAATAAATACTATTGACAAATATAGTCGAGATATTCTAAAAACAGTAATTTTAGTCCAAAATAAACCGTTGATAATTTATACAAACCATTGGAGATCAAAAAAAGCAAAAGAGAGTAAAAGAATTGAATATGCAAGCTCTTTAATAAAAGATATAGACCTTACAACTAAAAAAAATGAGGACTATATAATATTAGGTGATCTTAATTCAAATTACAATGAATTTGAAACCTTTAAATATGATAGAAAATTAAACGATACATATGGAATAACTGCTATTAATCAACTTTTAAATACGACAATTAACGGTAACTTTGTAAGTAAATCTCTTCTTTTAAAAAGTAAAAAAAGAGTTCACTACAATCTTTGGTTAGAACTGGAAAAATCTAACAGGTACAGCTCCATATTTAGATCAACACCTAACACACCTGATAATATGATCATATCACGTGGCTTGTTGGATAATAAGAACATCTCATATATCAATAAAAGTTTTAATAAGTTTGACAAACAGTACCTTTATAGAAAAAATAATATTTATAGATGGAACAAATTTAAAAGTCATGGGTATTCTGATCATCTACCTATTTACGCTATTTTTACAACAAACATCACAACAAACAAATCTTATAAAGAGAAAACTACCGCAACTAATAATACAATTTCACAACTTTACAAAATACAAACACTAAATAAAGATATTCAAATAAACAACGTAATAGTTTTATACACAACAGATAAAATAGCCGTAATCAAGCAGTCAAACGATAGAGCAATTATGATATATAACCCTTCTCATGGATTAAAAGAGGGATTTATATACGATATAAATGTTCATCAAATAGATACATTCAATAGATTAAAAGAGATAAAAGAGTTTTCAATAATTTCAAAAAATAGATATGACCCAAAGTTCAACAGATATTATTTAGATGGTAATAAAATTGACCTTTTTGATCAAAATTATCAAAATGAGATTGTAACAAATTTAAGCGGAATATATAAAAAAGGATATTTATATTTAAATAAAAACAAAAAAATCAAACTTTATTTTAAAGAGAAGAGTTTGATACCAAAACATACTCAAAGTATCAAAATAAAAAGAGCTCATCTTAGTGTATACAAGTCAAAAATACAATTGACCGTATACTCAAAAGATGATATTTATTAGTCGTTAGTTCCTATATGCTTTGTAACGATATCGTATAACGCAGGTATATCTGTCTTACCAACAAAATCATCTACACCTATTCTTGCCATTTTACCTTTTACAGCTTCAGTTGTCATACTTGAGTTAACAACTACAGGGATATGACTGTATTTAGAGTTTTCCTTGATATACTGTGCTACTTGATAGCCATCCGTACCGGGCATCTCAATATCCGTTATAATTAGACCTATTTCATTAGGATCAGATATCTCGTCAATTCTCTTAATTAGATCACCGCCATCAACAGCAATCAAATATCTTGCATTACATTTTTTTAAGAACTGCTCAAGTACACCTCTTGCAACAGCACTATCCTCAGCTACTAAGATATATTTATCTCTTTTTACTGTTTTAGTTACATATCTATCTAATTCACTAGGATTTATATCTGTCCAACCTATGTCAGAAAGAAGCTGCTCTGCATTAAATACGGTACATAACTGATCTCTATCATCTATCTTTACATATGTAGTATAAGTAACCTTAGAATTTTGACTCTCTGAATTTATCAATTCAGCAGTAGTTTTTTCAACAATATTTACCATATCCTTAACCAAGAATCCAACTTGTCTATAATTAAATTCACAAAAGATTATAAGTTTATAATCATTTATAGGTAAACTACCATACCCCAGCCATTTATCAAGGTTGATAAGTGTTATAGGTTCCCCTCTAATAGTAGCAATACCCTCAATAACATCCGTATCGGCAGGTGTATCTGTGATATCTACCTCTTCTGTAATAATAAAGGCCTTTATCTTTGCAATATTTATCGCATAAATATCACCGTGACCCGTATAAAACACTGCAAGCTGCTGTACGTTTCTTAGATGGGCTTGTGTCATCTGTTCTACACTACTATTGATTCCACTCATAGAAATTCCTTTTTATATCAAAGATTATAATTTTATTAATTTTATCTACTTTTCACTTAATAGTTTTTTAACTGCAATTGAACACATAGTAAGTCCAAAACTCCCTGTAACAGCGGCAAAACTCCCAAGCTCTTTACAATTTGGATTTTCTGAACTAAAAATAACTTTAAAGTTTTTATTAAATCTCTCTTTTTTCAGCTCTTCTCTGATCTTTCTGGCAAATGGATCGTTATAAGTTTTAAAGATATTTATATATTCTATCTTCATAGGATCAATACGTTTTGCACTTCCTGTTGTAGAGATAAGCTTTTTATAATACTTTTTAATTATTTGAATTTTTGGTTTTATGTCGTCAATTGCATCTAGCATCAAGTCATATTCACTCATATCAAAAGTTTCTACCCACTCCGGATCTATTTTTTTGTTTATTGCCCTAATATTGGGATATAGTTTTTTCAAATGATCAACTTTTATCTCACCTACTGCTTCACTTCCAATTTGTCTATTTTGATTTGTTTCATCAAAAGTATCAAAATCAACTATTGTTATGTTTTCTATACCGCTTCTGTAAAGACAGTCAAGGGCAAATCCACCTACACCGCCTACACCTAAAATAATTATTTTTGCTTGTTGCAGTTTGTCAAAATCATCTTTGAACAAACTTTTACATCTGCTATGCTTCAATTTCTATTTTCCCGTTTATTTGATTTGTTTTTACTTTATATAGTGCATCATTTAGTTTTTCAAGTATTGTGTGTATTGTATCTGTATCACCTGATTGTGTTATCCCAAACATCACATCACTGTTATCTTTTATTAGGTTATTTTCATTAAATACTTTCTCTAGTTTCTCAGAAAGTATCATAGCACCGCTTAGTGAGGTATTTGTTGTTAAGATTATAAGCTTTCCGTTATCAAATTTTCCTAAGTAGTCATTTGTTCTTATATGCCCTAGAATAATGGAACCTATCAAGGCATATACCTTTTGATCATCTGTATTAAGATCAAGCATCACTGTAGAGAATTCTGTTTTATATCTTTGTGTTCTTTTTAACTCTTTTTCTATTATATCTTCAATAAATGATTGTGTATATGCACCTGTTACATGATCTTTTTCAATAAGTTCAACTAAATTATGTGCAATATTCTCTTTATTTACTACCTCTGTTCCTTGAAGATCTAGTTTGTAAATATCTTCGTTTCTTTTTATATGGAACATTAACATAAATGTGTATATAAATGTACTAAGAAGTACGTTTCCTACAACTATGGCATCAAACAACTCTTTGTAGATAAAATCTGAAGGAAGTGAATGCACCATAATTATTGCCAATGCACCTTTAGACCCTGAATATGTTAATGCCTGTGCCCATCTGTAAGGAAGTTTCATTTTATAGATCATTGCACTAATTGCACTTAAACGTATAATAGAAGTAAGTGCAAATACTGATAATATCTCAATATAATAATTACCTATCAATTCAAAATCTATAATATTTGCAACAATTACAAACACAATTGCATTTGCAAATATACCTATATATTCAGATTCTTTTTTATATTCTCTAAAATCTTTTTTACTCAATGCAGGAACTTGACGAATAAGTTTTAATAGAGAGTTTTCGATATCATCTTTGTCAAGATCCTCTATATTGTTTCTATTTTGCTTATTCATCTCATTTTTTACAAGATATTTAAAAAATAATACCGAAGCAACTATCGATAATATACCTGCTATATGAAAATGCTCTGCCATCATAAATGAGATAATAACAATTAAATAGATTACTAAAAACTGATCAAATGAATTTTTTAACAACTTGATTGTAAAGTAACCAAGATAAGCTATTAAAGCTCCTATTAAAATAGAAAGTAACAATACCTTTACCAAGGTTACATTGATCTGTAAAATAGTTATATCTCCTCCGGATATTAAAGGGAGTGCCACAAAATAAAATATAACTAGTGCCGTTACGTCATTGAATAGTGATTCGGATTCGGCATATACTTTTAATTTTTCAGGAAGTTTGAATTTTGACATTATATTTGCTACAGTTATAGCATCTGTTGCCATAAGCATTGAAAAAAGTGCTATTAACATACCGATTGTAAACTGATATTGAGGAAATAGATAAGGTGTTACAAATACGGCAATTGAGATTGACCCGATTACTGCTACAAAAGCCAGATAAAATATCTCTTTATAATGTTTTTTTAGTTGGGTTGCAGAGATATTTAAAATATCCGGAAGTAAAATAACGGGGAGCATAAGATAAAGTATATCATCAAACTCTTGGGCTGAAATATCTAATATATGGGGAAAAGTTAAAGAGAGGATAAAAGATAATACAATAAGTGTTAGAGTAGAAGGTATTTTTGTTGATGTTTCAACTATCCTTGACAATAATATAAATATCAACAATATAGTAAACAGTAAAATCATTTTTTATCCTTCTATCTAATAAACAAGTCCCTCTTTTAATAAAGCTTGTTTTATATTATAAATTTGTCTGTGCTTATCATTGCACCATAGAGGGTCAAGTAAACTATCGTCACTTATACCTGCCGTTACCCTTGATATAGATACGTTATCAGGAAGCATCTTTATAGATTTCACAAGAGTATCTATATAAAGCTCTTCACTAATAGGTGTAAATTTACCTTGTTTATACTCATTTGTCAATAAAGTATTTTTTACCACATACAAAGGATGAAACTTTATTGAGTCAATTCCAAGCTTTACAGACTCCTCAACACCTTTTAGCATCATATCCTGAGTCTCTCCGGGCAGACCAAATATCATATGACCGCAAACAAGAAGATCTCTATCTTTAGTCTTTTTTATCCACTCTTTTATGTTGGCAAAATCATGACCTCTGTTTATACGCTCTAGTATCTCATCATATATTGACTGTATACCGTACTCTACCCATATCTCATAGGTAAATTGTTTGCTTTTAGAACTTATCAAATATTCAGGAAGTTTTCTTTGAGACAACTCTTGAAGATAATCAAGTGTTTCTTCAGTGATGCAATCTGTTCGTGTACCGATACTTAAACCAACCACATCATCAAAACCTAAAGCTTTTTCATATAACGCTTTTAATGTTTCCAAAGGTGCATATGTATTTGTAAATGATTGAAAATAAACGATAAACTTATTTGCACCAAACTTTTTTTGTAACACCTTTTTAGTAGCTTCAAACTGAGTCTGCAGTTGCAGCAGTTGTTTCTCCAAATAAGGGTTTTCTTTACTGTTAAGATTTAATTTGAATTTAGATCTATCTTCAAGGTTTGGTGAAAATGATTCATTTTCACAGAATGTACAGCCACCCTTAGCAACTGTACCATCGATATTAGGACATGTAAAACCAGAGATACTTATAGGAATTTTGTATACTTTTTCCCCATACTTATCTCTCCAATACCTACCTATAGTATTTAAATGACGCACTTTTTCTAACAATCCTTATACAACGAAATAATCGCCGTCAAAACTTACTAAAGAGTAGTTTCTCTCTCTACCTAAAGAGTCTTTTAAATTATCTATAGAAAGATATTCTAAAGAATCTGCACCGATATATTCACGTACCTCTTCTTTTGACATTCTTGCATTGATAAGCTCCTCTTTTGTTGGAGTATCGATACCGTAAAAACATGGATGCTGGATCATTGGAGATGCAACTCTAAAGTGAACCTCAGAGGCTCCCGCTTCTATTAGCATCTGTACAATTCTTTTACTTGTAGTTCCTCTTACAATGCTGTCATCTATAACTACTAAAGATTTCCCCTCTATTAAAGATCTCATAGGGTTAAGTTTCATTTTTACCTTTAGATTTCTCATCTCTTGGGTAGGTTCAATAAATGTTCTACCCACGTAATGATTTCTAATAATTCCTAATTCAAACGGTAAGCCGCTTCCTTGAGAATAACCAAGTGCCGCAGGCACTCCTGAATCAGGTACAGGTATTACCATATCAGCTTTAATAGAACTTCCAATATCATTTTTAGCAAGCTCTTTACCCATATTTTCTCTAGCTTTATATACACTTTTCCCATCTATTACGGAATCTGGACGTGCAAAATAGATATACTCAAATGCACAAGGTCTAAACTCTGCACCTTCAAACAGCATCATTGATTCAGGCTCTTCAAAATCTTCTGAGAATATAAGCATCTCTCCCGGCTTTACATCTCTTACAAACTGAGCTTCAACAAGATCAAAAGCACAAGTTTCACTTGCAACTATCCAACCTCCTGATTTTAGTTTTCCCAAGGAAAGAGGTCTTATACCGTGCTGATCTCTTACAACAAACAATTTAGATCTACTTTGGATCATAAAGTTATAGGCACCTTTAAGCTCTTTTAACCCTTCTGTAATTCTATCTCTTAACCTGTCTTTTGTTGATTTTGCTATAAGATGAATTAGATTTTCCGTATCCATATCTGTTTGGAAAATTGATCCCTCATCAATAAGTTTTTGTCTTACCTCTTGTTTATTTACAAGATTTCCGTTATGAACAATCGATATCTCACCTAGTTTATATTTTGCATGGATCGGCTGCGCGTCTGATACAGAGTCGCTTCCTGCAGTTGAGTATCTGTTATGACCTATAGCAGTATTTCCCGGAAGTTTGTTTAATGTACCTTTGTGAAATACATCTTTTACATATCCCATTTTTTTTACGGTGTGTATTTTTTTATCTTCACTTCCACCGCCACTACTTATACCTGTCGCTTCATGCCCTCTGTGCTGCATAGCAAAAAGTGCAGCAGAAGCTAATCCTGCTGCGTTGTCATTTCCATAGATCCCTACAACTGCACACATATTATAATCCTAAACAATCGTTAATTGAATATAAACCAACTTCTTGATCTACTATCCATTTTGCAACTTTTATTGCACCCCTGCTAAAAGTATTTCTAGCAGTTGCAGTATGGTTTAACTCAATAAACTCACCGTCATTATAAAAACCAGCAGTATGTCTTCCCACAATATCTCCGCCTCTTAAACTCATAACTGCAATCTCATCTTTTGTTCTTGCACCTATAATACCGTCACGTCCTGACACTCTTACCGCATCAAGATCAAGACCTCTAGCATCTGCGGCATGCTCAGCCAAAGTAAGTGCCGTACCGCTTGGGGAGTCAACTTTATGTCTGTGGTGCTGCTCTACAATCTCACAATCAAACTCTGCAAGTGTTTTAGATGCAAGAGAAACTAGTTTGTTAAGTACCGCAACACCCAAGCTCATATTTGTAGCATATAGAATAGGTGTAACCTTACTAGCTTCGATTAAAAGATTTTTTTGATGCTCGTTAAATCCTGTAGTTGCAATAACCAAAGGTTTTTTAACATCGGAATTTATCACCGTACTTAAAAGATCTTCAGTAGCTGCAGGAGCAGAAAAATCTATAACAACATCACATGCGTCAAGCATTGTCTTCATATCATTAGTTACTACAGTATCTTCCGGAAGAGTTTTTGTAAGTTTATCAAAAACATGTACACTTCCTACTCTTGCCTGCTCATCAGAAGCTAGATCGTCTATCAATAACGATCCTACTCTTCCCGTACTTCCTAAAATTCCTACTTTTAACATTTGATCTTCCTAATTTTAATATCTATATTATTGCAAATAAGCAATAGCGCCTATTCCAGCTGTTGCTCCGTCACCTGCTGCACATACAACCTGTTTTGGTGCTTCTATTCTTATATCACCCGCTGCAAACAGACCTTTTACAGATGTTTCCATTTTAAGGTTAACGATAACTTCACCGGAATCATTAACATCACATAAAAAGCTTCCGTCATCTTGTTTTAGACATTGGTTAAGCACATCTCTTCCTACAAAGATAAATGCTCCAAGAACATCAAGCCTCTTCTCTACCCCAGAATCTCTATCTTTTACAACAACACCCGTTACACCCATATTATCACCAACAATCTCTTCTGTAGTATGATTTAATACAGGTACAATATTGTCAAACTCTTTTAGTTTTTCAACTTCATGGGGGCTTGCTCTAAACTCTTCTCTTCTATGTACTATATAAACTGTTTTACATATATTAGCCAAGAATATCGCCTCTTCAACGGCAGTATCTCCGCCACCTATTACAGCTACATCTTTACCTTTGTAAAAGAAGCCGTCACATGTAGCACATGTACTTACTCCTCTACCAAAGAACTCCGATTCACCTTTAACATCAGCAGCTTTTGGTACACTTCCTGTTGCAACCAAAACACTTTTTGCTTCTACATTTTCACCGTTTCCTAGTGTAATTGTAAAGATATCGTCTTTTTTAGTCACTTGTTTAACTTCATTCATGTCATGTTTTAAACCGAACTTCCGACATTGCTGCGGCCATTTGTCCATAAGCTCCATCCCTGTTACAACATCAAGTTGTCCCGGATAATTCTCTATCTCACTGCTTTGAGTGATCTGACCGCCGGGAAGTCCTTTCTCAAACATTGTAACATTCTTTAATCCGCCTCTTGTTGCATAAAGTCCCGCAGTAAGTCCAGCCGGACCTCCGCCAATAATAGCTAAATCTAACATATACACCCCATGATATCTATAATTTTTCGAATAATACAGTAATTTTGTTGTGTAAAAGGTTAAGAAGATTTGATAGCATAATAATTAACTTTCAGTTAAGTTTCCTAGAAGCATGAAAAAGTAAGAAAAACTCTTAGTTTTGCTGCTCTTTTATATAATCAGCTATTGCTTCTTTGATATTTGTAAGTTTATTAGGATTACCTTGAAGATTTTTAAAGTGTTTTGAACTATCCTCATCTTTTTCAATTTTAATATCTGCAATTTTTGAACATATCTGCAAAAAACTGTCGTATGGTACATCATCACCGCGTTTTAGAAAGTATATAGCTCTTTGAAGAGATACAAAAGGGTTGACGCTTATTTGGGAAAGTTTATTGACCCTTGTGTTTATATAATTTACAAACTCAATCCTCATATCACAATTAGTTATGGTAAACAATCTTTTTACCGTATCGTAAGTACACTCAAAAGCTATTTTAGTTGAATCAAAATCAAAACCGTCAACCAGCTCTTTAAGAGTTGCCTCTTTGTATTTTTCCCTGTAAACCAACTGATAAAGATCATTTTTATATCTATATGTAAATGAGTTGTTCTCATATTCAAAGTAGTCTTTGTTCATGGCATTGTTTAATAAGATTCTGTCTTCGTTGGATGGAAAGAACATATCAAGATCTCTAAAACTATCTGACTTTATACATGAGCCTGCAAGATAAAATCTTATTATCTCTTTGTCTATATGTTCAATAATAAGCCTTTGAAAAAATTCATTGAGCTTAACACTTATATTGTCTAGTCTGTAATCCAATAGAGATGCTTGATCATAAGAGAGAAGCATCTCATAGTCTTTCCAAAAATTATAAATCATAATATACACCTTTTATTAATATCTCATATGAGCAATTTCGGCTTTACAATGTAAATTCATTTAAAATATTAATTACATATAAAGAAAATAGTACATATATCTTTAAACTACATCTTTTTTAAATACGATAACTAAAGGCTTTTGGAGGAATTAAAATTACTTTCAGAAATCTTTTAGCTAAAAAATTAAAAATATAGTTTATAATTACAATACAAATAAGGGATAAAAAAGAAACCTTGAAAACCTTACAATTCATTGGCGTGATTAAGTATGTGGTTTTCAAAGCTGTAGTGTACTTTGTTTTCAAAGTACGTTTATACTAACAAAAGAAACTTATATTATAATTAATGATGTATAAATGTTAAAAAATACCGGTAGTTACCACTACTCTTTACTTATTTAGAACTATTAAAATCAACCATAGCTATTAAATATTTAGTTTCCTTTTTAAATCCCCTTATTTGGATACAATTAAAAAGGATAGTTATGCATATAGGATTTATGATTGCACACTGGGATAATATTGAGCCTCTAAAAAGTTCAACATTATTAATAATAAAAGAGTGTATAAAAAGAGGGCACTGTGTTTCTGTGATGTATACAAATAATCTAACAGTTAGAAACAATATAGTCCATGGTTTTATAGAGACTATTGATAAGATGGATAAAGTACCGGAAAATATAAACAGTTTTTATAAAAAGGTCACTTTCACAAAAAAGCTGGTAGCTTTACATGCCTTTGACTCTCTTATGATAAGAAAAGATCCCCCTATAAACCCCTTAGTATTTAACTTTTTAGATGCTATAAAAGATGAAGTTATCATTATAAATGATGTTGATGGACTTAGAAAAGCAAATAATAAACTTTATACCACAACATTTCATGACCCGAACAATACATTTCTTCCAGTTACACACGTATCGGGAAGTAAGAAGTTTATAAATAAAACAATTGAAGAAACTCAGTCTGATAAGATGATACTAAAACCACTTGATGGAAGCGGAGGTAAAGGGGTAATAGTTCTTGAGAAAAATGCAAGGGAAAATATAAATTCACTTCTTGACTTTTATATAGATGAAACGGGCGATAATTATGTAATACTTCAAGAGTTCATTGAAGGGGCAGATCAAGGTGATGTTAGAGTATTGATGTTAAACGGTGAAGCGATAGGTGCATACAACAGAAAACCGGCTGTTGGAGAACTAAGAGCAAATATCCAGCAAGGCGGAAGTGCACACAAGTACACTTTAACACAAAGTCAAAAGAAGATATGTAAAAAATAGGAGCACAGCTTGTAAGGGATGGTTTGTTTTTTGTAGGGCTTGATATGATAGGAGATAAGATACTTGAAGTAAATGTTTTAAATCCCGGTGGAATTACAAATATAAATAAACTGGAGAAACTAAGACTGCATAAAAATGTGGTTGATTTTATAGAGGAGAAAGTTGAAGAGAAACTGGAAAAAAGAATAGAATTAGAATATCTTCTTAAAAGATTAAATGAATTAAGGGAGTAATATACTACTTCCTTATCTTACTCACTAATTAACTTTCAGTTAAGATTGAAAACTTATTATCTTTTATCTGAACATAAAGCTCTTTTTTACCCTCAAAGGTATGAGTTTTTGTTTTATAAACCTCATCTAAAACAATTTTGAATAGTTTTATATTATTTTCATTTGGATAAGGAATAACGTTTATATTTGAGAACTTTATCTCTTTTTTCTCATTTTTATCAAATATTCTTTTTTTGTATCTTTTAAATTGTTTTAAATCATATCCGTTTGTTCTTTTAAAATTTTTGTTGTAAAAAGAGATATAGGTATCATAATCACCTTTTTCCCATGATAATCTCCACTTAAATAAACTTGACAATGCTGCACTAATCTCATTTGTTGTAGCCTGAACAAATTCACTTTCACTTATTACAAGCATAGAGTTATCTATATTTATTGTTCTGTCTAATCTTTTTATATTTCCGTTATCTAAGGCTATACACCCTTTTGTGAACTCTTCCCTTCTTTCGTCATTTGGTACCCCGTGTATCCATATACCGTGTCCTGTTTTACCTCTTACTTTATCAAAAATATTGGGATAGTTTGTAGTAATTGCCAAAGGACCGTAAAATGAATCTACATTTTTAAGTTTTTTTGTAAGATGATAAGCACCTACGGGTGTTTTTAGATCACCCTCTTTGTGTTTATCTCCGTTAATTTTACCTGTGTATACGCTGGAACTGAAAAGATGCCTTTTTTCTTTTGCATCATATATCCTCATATCTTTAAGATCTTTTTCACAGATCATTATATATCTTATACTTTCGTAGTAGCCGTTTGAAACATCTTTTGAAGATAAATAATATTGCCAATACTCATACTTTGTCAACTCTTCATTAAGTTTTTTTTCAACTTCTGCCAGACCTTTGTCTCTATACAATTGCACCAGATCAAATTGCTGTGCATATACTGTATTAAATAAAATAAATAAAATACTTATTATTAACTTCACGATTATTTTCCCGTTTTTAAGATACGAAATTGTATAATAATAAACATTAATTAAAAATCATTCGCGAAGAGACTTGAACTTGAAAATAATCATATCATTACTATTTATTATAAATTTTACATTTGCTTCATATATGCAAGAAGATGTATGGTGGAAGGGGGAAACTCTTTTAACCTTCCTGGACAAACATGATATTCCCCAAGAGCTTTATTTTAACTTGTCAAAAACAGATAAAGAACTTTGTACGGAAATATACGCCGGCGTCCCTTTTCAAATCATGTTTAATAAAGATCATAAAATAGAGCAGGCTCTTATACCCATAGGTGAAGAGATGCAGATACACATCTATAAAAATTTCAATAATTTTTTTGAACTTGATATTGTCCCTATAATATTTAAAGAGCTAACTCAAACAATAGCTATACCTATTAAGAACTCACCCTATGAAGATATAAGGATACACACCAAAAACAAAGAGCTGGCAAATGAATTTTTACTTGCATTTAAAAAGAAGATAAACTTTAGAAAACTTCAAAAAGGTGATATGCTTTCTATAAAATATAAACAAAAAATAAGACTTGGAAGATATTTTGGTTCACCTACTATTTTAGGTACATTTATAGAAGTAAGGGGACGAAAAAATTTTATTTTTAAAAATCCTGAAGACAATAGATACTATGATGAAAAAGCAAGAAGTCTTACAAGCGTATTTTTAAAAGTACCTCTTAGATATAAAAGAGTATCAAGTAAATTCACATACAAAAGATGGCACCCTATTTTAAAAAAATACAGACCTCATCTTGGTGTGGATTATGCAGCACCTACGGGAAGAAAAGTACATGCTACCGCCGACGGCAAAGTTATCCACAAAGCTAGAAAAGGCGGTTACGGTAAAACGATTATGATCCGTCATAAAAACGGGTATAAATCGTTATATGCACACCTAAACAGCTACAATAAAAAAATAAAAGTAGGCTCATGGGTAAAACAGGGTCAATTTATAGGAAGGGTTGGAAGTACGGGGAGAAGTACGGGACCACACCTTCACTTTGGTCTATATAAAAACGGAAGAGCCGTAAATCCTCAAAAAGCCATAACAGTTACAAAAACTAAAATGGAAGGTAAAAAAAGAAAAAAGTATATCTCTCATATAAAGAAAATAAAAAAAGATCTGCTTACAAGTTTAAATACAAAAGAAACACCTCTAAAATTAGAGAAGTTTAATCTTACTTATAAGATACAATAAAAATAGAAGGAGAGGGTGATGGATGAAAACAATATTCCCAATATTGATAAGCTACTAAAAAATATAGACAATATACACCCCTCTGATATTGCCAATGATCTAAAAAAACTAAAAAAAGAGAGTAAAAAACTTTTCTTTGAAGCTCTTAACAAAATTCCCGAAGAGTACTTAGGTGAAGTGCTTCTTGAACTACCTGAATCATTAAGAGACAAAGCATATAAGAACCTATCTAATAAACAGATATCGCAAGCTATTACAGAACTTGAAACAGATGATGCTACAGATATAATTCAAGATATTGAAGATCTTGATGAACAAAAAGCCGATGATATCTTAAAATCATTAGATCAAGATGATCAAGATGATATCAACTGGCTTAAAAAGTATGATGAAGACGAAGCCGGTGCATATATGCAGATCGAACTTTTTAGCGCAAAACTATCACAAACTATACAAGAGGCTGTAAACAATCTAAAAAAGCTAAAAATAGAGGATGAAGTTTCAAACGTACACCAAGTATTTGTTGTAGATGATAATAATACTCTTTTAGCTTCAATCTCTCTGGAAAACCTCCTTACGCATGATTTTGATATCACTTTTGAAGAGATATTGGCAGAAGATGAAGAGAATCAATACAAACCTTTTTTTGTTCAGGGTGACAACCATATAGATGAAGCGGTAAAGATAATAGAAAAATATAACATTCCCGTAGTTGGTGTAGTAGGATACAAAAACAGACTTCTAGGAAGGATCACTTCCGATGATATCCTTGATGTGATCGAACAAAACGCAACGGAGCAGATCTACCAACTAGCAGGGGTAGATGAGGAGTATGAGCAAGAGGAAGAGATACTTCAAACAGGAAAGAAAAGAGCCTCTTGGCTTTTTATAAATCTTCTTACGGCAATTGCCGCATCTATTGTTATAGGTTTTTTTGATGAAACATTAAAAGAGTATATCGCACTTGCAATTTTAATGCCTATTGTTGCATCAATGGGCGGTAATGCGGGAACACAGACACTTGCCGTTATGGTAAGACAACTGGCACTTGGAGATATAGATGAACAAAACAGTAGAGATGCAATAAAAAAAGAGATCTTTGTCTCATTGTTTAACGGCATGCTTTTTGCCCTGATACTTGGAGGTATAGCATCTCTTTGGTTTAGCAATAGCATGCTTGGAGTCGTTATAGCACTATCTATGGTGATAACACTGTTTTGTGCAGGGTTTTTCGGTTCAATTATACCGCTGTTTTTAAAAAGGATCAATATAGACCCTGCCATAGGAAGTACCGTACTTCTTACGACAGTAACAGATATAATGGGCTTTTTCAGCTTTTTGGCGCTGGCACAATATATACTTATGTAGGTAAAAATGAATATAAACGATCTAAATGAAGAGATAAAAAACAACGAAGCGGTAAGCATATACTTCAGCGGCAAAACTTGCGGTGTATGCCAAGTGTTAAAACCAAAGATAAAAGATGCTTTGGACAAAAACTTTCCAAAGATAAAACAGATATATATAGATGCTCAAGAGTTTCAAGAAACTGCCGCTAGCCTTAATGTATTTACCATCCCTACAGTTATAGTTTACCTAGACGGCAGGGAGTTTTTAAGACAAAGCAGACATATAAGTGTAGGGAACTTTATAGAGGAACTTAACAGACCTTATGATCTGTATTTTAATTAATAAACAAATTAAGGATTTAAATCAATGAAAAACGTATTTTTAGGGATGTTGGCAGTTTTGGTGATATTGCAGTTTATCCCGGCAAAGATAGAAAACTATCCCGTTGACAGAAATTTAGAGATCAAATTACCGGATGATATTATGAAAATTTTCAAAAAAGCTTGCTACGACTGCCACTCAAATGAGGTGGTGATACCTTGGTATCAATCTATAGCACCTATGTCATTTAAAATAAAACATCATGTTGACCTAGGGAGAAAATGGCTGAACTTCTCTGAGTGGGAGAACTACACTTCCGAGGAAAAAGATAAAAAGCTAGAGGGTATATTTAGAACAGTATATGCTGCTATGCCGTTAGAAAGTTATATTTGGCTTCATCCTGAGGCTGAGTTGACAAAAGAAGAGATAAATAGAGTTAGAGATTGGACGGGGAAGGCACCTTTTTAAGGTGCTTTACTTTAAAATTTATTTTCATCTGTTTTATATACTTTTATAAAAAAACGATTAACCATAAAAGAATGCATAACTTTTCTATCTATAAAAAATACATAATTAAAAAACATTCCCATAATTAAAAATACACCAAAAAACATATATACAGTAAAATGTTCATTTGGAGAAAATACAAAAACATTTAATAATTCTATAAAAGAGGAATTAAACTCTACATCTTCTAAAAATATAGGCTTTAACTCATATATGTAAAAAATAAAAAATAATATAACAGAAAACACTTTAGTAATTAAAGTATTCACAAGAAATCGTATAATAACAATTACTTTTTTACAAATATCTAAACTAAAAAATTTTGACATAATTTTAAATCCTTTTATTTTAAAATATCCAATCTTTTCATAAATACAAAATATTTACTTCCAATAGAACTCTATACTTTCATGTTTTCTCCTCTTACTTTTTTAATAAAGTAAGCAAAAATCGGTTGCAAAGTATCGAAGCCAAAGGTTCCTGAAAATTTTACCTATTTAGAAGCGTCTGCGGAACTCACTAAAATGTGACATTTAGTCACATTTCTTAACGTTCAAACAGTCCTCGACTGTTTTCTTCTAAACAGGCAAAATTTTCAGCTTCGATAATACAACCATCTTTAACGGCTAACATATCTTTATAATTTAAATATATAAGATAAAATTAGCAGACTAAGAAAGAATGCCAACATTTGCAGAAGCTGAGGATATGGGGATGATTTATGGTGAAAAGTGAGGACTGTCTGACTGGAAAAAGGTGACTTAATGTCACGTTTTGTAAGGAGTTCCGCAACGCAATAAATTATCCACATATCCTCAGGTACCCGGAGGGCTTCGAAACCGTTGGCGATTTCTTTTGGTTTCGTTTTCTTTCTAAAAGAAAAGGAAAGTTAAGAAGAGGCAGTTTATCTTATCATCCTATATAAGTTAATACCATATAAACCTACTTTCATAATACTCTTATAACAATATCAGTAGAATTACACCATGAACAATAATTTTTTCAACAAAGTAAAAGAAGCCCTAAGGGCACCAACACCCAAAGAGAAATTTGAAACTTTTGATAAAGTATATAAAGAGTTTTTAGAAGATAAGCTCACCTTTGAACCAATTGAGGATATAGAGGTTTTTACCCAACCGGCATATAAAGAGTATTGTAAAATAGTACCCCAAAGAGAAGTTCCATTTAGAAAAAATCTAGGCAATGATGAGGGGCAGTCAACTCTTCTTCACTCAATAGCACATATAGAGTACAGCGCAATCGACCTTGCACTTGATGCCTGCTACAGATTTCCCAATATGCCCCTTGAATATTATAAGGACTGGATGGAGGTAGCCCAAGATGAGATACGTCACTTTAATATGATAAATGATCTGCTTGAAACATACGGGGTGAAGTACGGTGATATTCCCGTGCATCAGGGGCTTTTCGATGCAAGTATGAAAACACTTGAGCTTATTCCCCGTATGGCATTGATACCTAGATATATGGAAGCAAACGGCTTAGATGCAAACGTTATGCTTATGGAGAAACTAAAAAAGATAAAAGGTACTGAAAAACTGCTGGAGCTTTTAGAGATCATACTAGAGGAGGAAGTTGATCATGTAAGAAAAGGTGATGTGTGGTACAAATACGGCTGCTCACAAAAAGAGAACTTCTCTTGTGACTACTTTAAAATAGTAAATAAAGTTTACCCAAACTCATTTAAAACAAATAAGATGATAAACGTAGAAGCTAGAAAAAGGGCAGGCTTCAGCCAAGAGGAGATAGACCAGCTTTTAGATTATAAATAATCTATTCCAAGCTGTTGTTATACATATAAGAGTAGGATACGTTATAATTAAAGTCCTCTATCATAGCAAGATAATCCACACTTGCATTAAGGTCTGTTTTTACCCATGAGGGGTCAGCATTAAGAGTTAATGTATTACCGTCTACCCACTGACCCGAAAGCAGATAAAATTCAAAACTTATAGTATCCCCTTTTGTCACATATCTTTGCTGCTTTATACCGTACTCATCACCGTAGTTTGGTGTTGAGAACATCTCAACCGTACCGTTAGTGAAAGTCTTTATAAAAAATTTAACAGCCTCATCGTTGTGTTTACCGTACGTTTCGTAGAGTTTAAACTGATCTGATCGGCTGTTTAGCTCAAATGTTGAGGGGAATATACACTCCTCACTTTCACCGCTGCAAAGATAATACCACTCATCATTGAATCTTGGCATAAAATATGTGGAATCCTCATTTTCAAGCTTCTGTGTAAAAAGTAAAAAATAGTCTCCGTATCCGTATGGAAGCCACCCTGCGGTTATAGCATCTTTTATACCGAGGTTATCTGTAGATTCTATACAGTGTCCATGATTATTATCAACTATACACTCATCTTCACTTAAAATTAAAGGTACCTCATAGTCCATATCCCTTTTACTTGTAAAGTCTGTTATAACACTGTTGAAGTTATCTGAAAGTTTACTTTTTAAATTTTTATATCGTGTAAATTCCCATGTACTATTTAAGGGATTATAGATAGATATACCGTAAGAATCCTCTTTCCCCACCTCATATCTATTGTAAACTATCATATCATCTACGGCACTTGATAAAAGCTCTACATCATACTGTAAGGAAGACTTTTTGTTTTTCATCATAGTTGAAAGATTTTTTAGATCAATTGTTTGACCGTCGTTATATGACTGTGCTTCAAAGGCACTGCCGCCCAGATTTAAAAAGTCATCCTCAACCTCCAGCTGCAGGAAAAAACTTTCTATTTTATTTACGGTATTTTCAACTTTAGAAAGATCTATCAATGAGAGTGTTTTATGTGAAGTATATTTGTGTTTGTCACTTGTGATAAATGAATCTACGATATTTTTACCCACAGTAGTTATATTTTCTTCAGTTGATGAACCTATGGTATATACGACCTCTTCATAATCCCAGCCGTGTCCCGGTTCATTTTCCTCTGAGGCTATAAAATAATCCGCATAATCTTTTATACCGTTTGCAACTTCTATATTTGCCATCAAACAGGCATCCATACCTATCATATCAAAGTAAGACCCGCTATTACTAAGAGCATTGTTAAGTTCTGTTATACTCAGCTGATCCCACAGCTTGTTTGAATCGTAACATATACCGTCATATGCTCCTCCGTGGTTCCAAAGTACCAGATAGTTTCTTTTAGAGTTTGAGGTATAACTTTTAGAAAAGCTCAAAAACTCTTTAAAAGTATAATAGCTTCCCATATTTGCAGTGTCATCTTCATATAAGTAACAGCTGTCATCACCGAAACTTCCGTTTTGAGAGTCTTTTTTCAAACACTCTATATCCGCATACTTGATCCCCTGCCAGTTTTTAGTCCTTGAGCCTCCAAAGGCAACAACTATATTTAGATCTGTTCTTTGTTGTAAAGTTAAATTATCATAGCCTTTTAGTATCTCTAAAAGATCTTCTGTTGCCAAAGAGTAGTTTTCTTCAAGGTCACTACCTGTTTTATATATAAGAAGTGTATTATTGTTGTTTGCAGTTTCTGTACTATTGCTGCTTGAAGAACCACATCCAATAAATAAAATTAAAAATATAGCTACAACTGTAAAACCTCTTAATATCTTTTTCATTTTTCTTATTTTCCTAGGTCACTTAAAGGATTGTGCCAGATTTCCTATGATCAGATGCCAGCCGTCGATTATAATAAAAAATATAAGCTTAATAGGCAGAGATATCATAACGGGTGGAAGCATCATCATACCAAGACTCATCAAAATAGAAGCAACAATAATATCTATTACCAAAAAGGGTAAAAATACCAAGAACCCTATCTCAAAAGCTGTTCTTAACTCACTTATAATAAATGCAGGCATTAAAAGTACTAAAGATACATCTTCTATATTTTCCGGGTTTTCCTGTTTTTTTATTCTATACATTAAAGCAAGGTCTTTTTCCCTTGTGTTTTTTATCATAAACTCTTTAAAAGGTCCTACACTCTCATCAAAAGCTGCTTCATAACCGATTGTTTCATTCATATAAGGCTCTATACCCTTTTCCCAAGCCTGTTTGGCATAGGGCTCCATAATAAAAAAAGTCATAATCAAACTAAGTGATATGATGATCTGATTTGGTGGTGACTGCTGCAGACCCATAGCCTGTCTTAACAGACCAAATACAATTATAAGTCTTGTAAAACTTGTCACCATCAAAAGTAAAGTGGGTGCAAGTACGAAAAGCATAAGAATAACCGCTATATTAAGCGTTCTTACAAACTGTGCAGGTTGATCAACTGCTGCAACAGATAGGTTTACCATAGGTGCCGCATCTGCGGCTTGAAGGGATACAGAACCCAGAATTAAAATAAAAATAGATAATAATATTTTATTCAATTTTATTCCTTATGTTTAAAATCATTAGAGATACATTGTTTATTTATAATTGAACAAAGTTTTATACCGTACAGATAAATACTCCAAGAGATATATATCCATAAAAAGAAAAAAAGTACAATACTAAATGAACCGTAGATTGTAGCATATGTTGTGTTTAAAGCAACATAGTGAACAAACAAATTTTTAGTAATATTAAGTAAAAGAAGTGTTATAAGTGATGAAATAGCCGAAGCCTTAAAATAAACCTTCCTGTTTACCGATAATATAAACAATCCAATAAACAAAAGCCATATAAAAAGATACATCAATGTAGTACCTATAAACGATATATCCGTAAGTGCCGATACAAATGAAAAAATTGAAAACAACAAAGGTATAAGTATAAGGATACCCAAGTATCTAAAAAACAGTTTATAAACTGCCCTTGGTTCCACATTGTATATTTTATTGATAATATACTCATAATCTTTAAAAAACATAGTAAATACAAAAAGCAAATAGAAAATACCTATTGCCCCAAGTTTGTCTGTATTTGCTAAAAAATCATTTAGAAACTGTGTTAAAGTTGAGGAGTGTGTGGGATTTATAAATTTTAAAATATAATCCATCATAAGATCTAAATAGTTTGAGGATTCTGCAACATAAGATACAAGTACAATTATCAAAGCCAGTAAAGGGAGTATTGAAAAGATTGTAAAAAAACTTAAACTTGCGGCATAGTAAAGAGTATCATCTGCAAAAAAATCATAGATTTTTAAAAACTTATTTTTCACATTTTACCTTTTGTATTTGAAACATAGATGTAGGTGTTATTTTGCTTTAGATCAAGGCGAAGCGTGAAAAATTTAAGTGAAGTGTACAACAAGTACATAAGCTTCAATTTTTTACGCTTCAACGAAGATATCAAGCAAAAGAACCCCTACAGACCCATTTTATGCGGGTTTAGGATATTATTCGGGTCAAATGCTTTTTTAATATTCTTAAACAGCTCAAGCTCTGCATCACTAAATGCAATATTCATAAATGGAGCCTTTGAAAGCCCTATACCGTGCTCACCGCTTAGTGTTCCACCCATATCAACTACCATTTGGAATATCTCTTTGATACACTCATGCCCTTTATGAACTTCCTCTTTGTTTGTTTTATCTTTTACCATAACGTTTACGTGGATATTTCCATCTCCCGAGTGTCCAAAACATGGTACTTGGAATCCATATTTTTCACCTATTGCGTAAATTGCATCTAAAGCTTCAGGAAGCATAGCTCTTGGTACCGAGATATCTTCGTTTAGTTTAAGTGTTCCGTAGATTGTAACGGCAGGAGAGGCGTTTCTTCTTGCAAACCAAAGATCATTTGACTCTTTGTCATCCTTTGCCACTATAAAGTCAACTGCACCGTTTTGTTTAAAAGATTTGTCAAGTACATCAAGCTGATAATCAACTTCATCTATTAAACTACCGTCAACATCACCGACCAAAACTCCACCTGCATTTTGGGGAAGATCTATTTGGGGAAACTTCTCTTTTAATGCCTTGATACATAGTGCATCTAAAAATTCCATGGCAACCGGGTTTGCACCGCTTGAAAGTGATTTAAAAACAGCATTCATGGCATCATTTACGGTAGGGAAGATACCCATATAAGTTTTTTTATGTTTTGGCTTTGGGATCAGCTTTAAAGTTATCTCTGTGATAATTGCAAGAGTCCCTTCACTTGCAGTTAAAATACCCGCTATATTGTACCCTGCAACATCTTTAATAGTTTTTTTACCCGCTTTTATGATCTCGCCGTTTGGTAAAACAGCCTCTAATGCTACAACGTAATCTTTAGTAATACCGTATTTTGCAGCTCTCATACCACCTGCGTTTTCACTTACATTACCCCCTAGTGTACTATACTCTTCACTAGCAGGATCCGGTGGATAAAATAGTCCAACCTCCTGCGCTGCTTTTTGAAGTTGCATATTAACCAAACCGGGCTGTACTACCGCTACCATATTTTTCATATCAATCTCAATAAGCTCGTTCATATGTCTCTCAAGACTTAATATAATACCTCCGTTGCTTGGAAGTGCACCACCCGTAAAACCGCTTCCTGCACCTCTTGGGACTATAACAACTTTATGTTCATTACAATATCTTAATATTTTACTAACATCGTGTTTATCTCTTGGGAACACAACCGCATCAGGTTCAAATCTCTCTTTTGTTGCATCGTAACAATATGCTATTAGATGGGCTTTGTCACTCTTAACGTTCTCATCACCTACAATTTTTTTAAACTCTTCTAAATGTTTTGTCTCTATCATCTTATAAACCTAATAATTTTGAATAATATTTGTTGTAATTTGACATCTTATTGTCACCAAAACTCACTATAGATTCCTCTATCTTTTCAATTTTTGTATAAAAAGGTATCTTGGCAGTTTTATCTTCCACTTTTAACTTTTGAATCTCTATTACTTTAAATGTATTTGTATCAACAATATATAGATGATCAACTATTACAATAAATAATGTCCCTATATGATTAGTGTCACAAAATCTTTGGATATCCTTTTTTGAAGGTGCAGAGGTTTCTTTTAATTTTAAATAAGATGCAAAAAAATCTTCACTTATAAAATTTTGTTTTTCAAAAGTTGTTTGAATCACTCTCTTTGCATTTATGTTTGGGGCAATAAGTAAACTTGCATCATAAAGATGATTTAGTATAAATTTATCACCATCTTGTGGCTTTAACTTTGTAGTTGGTATTGCATTTTGTTTTATAATCTGCTTATCAATAAATCTTAGTTCTGAAGCCGCAGTTGCTGAAGATACTACCGAGGCAAAAGAGACGATAACATTTTTACCCTTTGAAGTCTTGTGAACAATTATGCCGCTTTGTCCAATCTTTAAATTTCCCATAGATACTTTTGCACTATCTTTAGAAACATCTGATAAGATTAAAGGGTGATTGACAAAATTCATTATCTTTTTACAAGATTCATCTATTTTACCGCTACTGTCACAAACTGTAATTTGTGCAAAAAGTGACGAAACAATTATTACCGATAAAAGTATAAATTTCAATTAAATTCCTTAGTTTTAAATATATTTTATTGTATCAAAATACTCTTTATAAAAAGGCAAAGTAACTGTTTCAAAGCTTTTTATATCTTTGTATAGATTGATATACCATTCATAGTCTATACCGTAATTTTCAAGTATATTTATAGATAGTAAAGTATCATTGATAGATCCTAGATTTGATGGTGTGATCAAATATGTTTTACAATCAAACTCTTTTATAAGGTCGATCATAAAATAATTTTTTTCTATAGGCACCATTAGACCCCCTGCCCCTTCAATAATAAGAGTGTCACAAAACCCAAGAAGGTATTGTGCTTTTTGTTTGATCATCTCTATAGATATTTTCGCTTTACCCTTTGCTACAAAAGGGGCAGCAGGAAGTTCAAACCGGTAAGGTACAACATCATCTATAGTTACATCGAACTTTTTATTAAGTTTTTTTGCTGTTTTTAGAAGCTTGGTACCGTCTAAAGGTTCATTTTCCACACCTGTTTCTATAGGTTTGAAATAGCCTACCTCTTTACCCTCTGCGGCAAATTTATTAAGCAACACTTCACAGGCATGGGTCTTTCCCACATCCGTATTTGTTGCAGTTACAAATATAATCTGTTTTTTCATATTAAAGCTGTGAGAGTTGTTCTAAAACTTCTTTTGCTTCATCTTCATCAAAGAAAACATTTCTGGAAAGCTCGCTGTTGCATTTTTGAAGATACTCTTTTTTTATCTTGATCTGCATCTTTTTATCATTTTCATAAGGTGCCATAAGCTCTTTTAACTCTTTCTCGTAATTATGAACAATATCCTCTTTTTTTAAAGCTGTTGATCTTATACTTGATCCGTCTTTTCTTCTGTAAAACAATGCACCTGCCGTTAATACGGTCAATAAAAAAACTATAACTTCCATTAAAACTCCATCCTTACTTGTGTGGTTCCTGTAGTACAGAACTCTTCATCTATACGATTTGCAATAGCAGAAAAGTCTACCCCCTGTACAGTTTGTAAAGCATCTCTGATTTGTTTTTTACCGTTTACCAGCTCTTTTGATTTGATACCGTGAGATATAGAAAGACTGGCTTCGATAAATGCGGAGATCTTATCACACTGTTTTAGTGCCTTCCCGTCTATCGGGTCATATTTGTCAAGATTATATTTGCTCATATCTTCCACAGTTTTGATCTGTCCGTTTTCTTGAATCTTGTTTTCAAATTCATCTTTATAGTTATTATCATCAAGTCCTAAAATATAACTAAACTCTTTTGTTAAACTAGTTGGCACATAGGGCATGATCTTATCTTCTATCTGATCCACTTCATACTCTGCAATAATATCGGCAAGTTCATCTACACTGTATTTTACAGGACTTATTATATCTCTTGTAAGTGCTTCAGGAAGATCATGGAACAGTGCCGTAAAGAAATTGTTTTGTATCCTTTTATCACAGGCATTTACCTCTAAAGAGTAAAAATACCCAAAAAATGCAACGGTAAGCATATGTCCTAGCACCGAGGTTTCCGGAATACGCGGTGTTTGTGCCCATCTTTTTTGAAATCTTAAACGGCCGCTTAGGTCGATTATCTTTGCAAGTTTTTTGTTTAAAGCTATTTTTCTTACACCTATAAGTTCGTAATAGTCCTCAATCTCCTCATCAACCTCTTTTTTTACATCCTCTATATCATTTAAGAACTGGCTTGTTTGGTAAACTATCCCAAACTCCCATCTTGTAGAGATATATGATGCCGCTTTTAAGACAAACCTCTCTTTTTTATACATATTTTCATCTTGAAGATACTCTTTAAACTTTTGAAAAAATATGCCGTTGTCTATTGACTCAAGTGAGCTTTCAAGCTTCTCTATTACCCAGTTGTTTATCTCGTTTTTTTTCTTTTGCAGGGCTTTTCTAAATACATCGGGGCGTATATCAGTTACAACAACCCTTCTTAAAAACTCGAAAATACCTGCTTCTATTAGGTGCGTATAATTAATATCCTCTTCAAGTTTAGCTATAAAATAGGCTATAATAAATTTATGAGCCTGTTTGTCAAGCTCAACTAGATCTACCATTCTGGGATAATCGTTCCATCTTTGAATTGAAGCTGAGCTGAATATATAATCAACTATTTTTGGATTTATCATCTTTTATAGTTTCCTCTATTATCTCTTCTATCGTATCTTCAACAATATGTTCCGCTGCATCATCTATCTTCTCTGCTTCATTTTCAGAATCAAAAAACATAAGATATTTTCCAAGAAGCATCGCTGCAACCGTACTTAATACAACGGCATATACAACCCAATCACTAGGTGGAGTAGCTCTAGTCATAGCTTATCCTTTTTATTTATATTCTACAGCTTCCAAGTTTATTTATCTTTTCAACTCTACCTTCGTGTCTTCCGCCTTCAAACTCATTAGAATCCCAAGCATCAACAATAGCTTCAACCATACCAAGTCCGCTTACTCTCTCACCTAGACAAAGTACATTTGCATCGTTGTGCTGTCTTGCCATAGCGGCACTATATTCATTGTGGCAAAGTGCAGCTCTTATACCGTCAAATTTGTTTGCAGCCATAGACATACCTATACCGCTTCCACATATTAAGATACCTTTTGAACCTTCATTTGTAAGTACATTTTCACAAACCTTTGCTGCAAAGTCAGGATAATCAACTCTATCTTTTGTTGCAGGACCCAGGTCAATAACCTCATGGCCTTTCTTTTCAAAAAGCTCTTTTACAAACGCTTTAAAATCTACTCCCGCATGATCACTTGCTATAAAATATTTCATCTTAATATATCCCCTTTTCATGTTTAAATTCTTCTTTTGTGTATCTTGAGTCTTCTAACTGTTCAGGTGTTTGAAAAACTCTGTCCCATCTTATCTTTTTATTTTCATCCCAGCTAAAATAGATAAACCAAGGTTTTCCAATAATATATTTATAAGGTACTGTTCCCCAAAATCTACTGTCATTGCTATGGTCTCTATTGTCACCCATCATAAAGAACTCATCTTCCGGAACTTTAACAGGAGCCATATTGAAAAGTTTTTCCTGATTTATCCCACCGTATGTTACATCATTGTCGTTATGGATACCGGGATGATATTTTCTATATGGATCTTCTACAAAAAGCAGATCTCCCAAGCTTAATATCTTATGACCTTTGTAATTGTTAATTACATATTCATTACCCTCTTTTGGATGAAGTAAAAGTTTTTTATCTCTATATGCAACTATATCACCGCCCGATGCCACACATCTTTTTACATAATGTATCTTTTCATTATGGGGATATCTAAAAATAACTATATCACCTCTTTTTGGTCTATCCCCCTCTATTAGGTGACCGTTATCATTAAAATCAGGAACTACCTGTAGTTCTAGCCAAGGTATTCTAGGGGTCGGTATTCCATAAGTGAACTTTTTTACAAAAAGCATATCTCCAACCAGAAGTGAGTTTTTCATACTACCGCTTGGGATCACAAAAGCTTGTGCTAAAAAGAAAATAATACCCAGAACTATTACAATAGTTCCCGTCCAAGTACCACTCCAATCATAAAGTTTTTTTATTCTATCCATTAGTTATTCTCTATTTTTCTATTTCTTGCTGATTTTACAGTATTTTTTAGAAGCATAGCTATTGTCATAGGTCCAACTCCACCGGGTACCGGTGTTATATATGAACATTTCTCACTAACATTTTCATAGTCCACATCCCCTACTAGCTTTCCGCTTTCAAGTCTGTTTATACCTATATCTATGATAATAGCATCATCTTTTACCATATCCTCTTTTATAAGGTTTACCACACCCACACCAACACAGATAATATCTGCTTTTTTAGTATGTGCTTTTAAATCTTTTGTATATATATGACAAATATCAACCGTTGCATTTGCATTTAAAAGTAATGTAGCCATAGGCTTACCTACAATATTTGAAGCGCCTACCACACATACATCTTTCCCTTGAGGATCTATATCATACTCTTTTAAAAGCTCCATAACCCCGTAAGGAGTTGCAGGGATAAAACCGTCAAGTCCTGCTACAACTCTACCTACATTGTAAGGGTGAAAACCGTCAACATCTTTTGCAGGGTTTATTGCTTCTAAAATTGCCGTAGTATCGATATGTGCAGGCAAAGGAAGCTGCACAAGAATTCCGTCTATATTTGGATTTTTATTCATCATATTGATGATCTCCAAGATATTTTCTTGAGATATTGTTTCAGGCATCTCATGAACAATTGAGTAGATACCTGCATCTTTACAAGCTTTACTTTTCATATTTACATAAGCAGCACTTGCAGGATCAGCACCTACTAGTACAACTGCAAGTCCTGGCGTAACACCCTTTCTTTGCAGATCTTCAACATCTACTTTTACTTCACTTCTAATCTTATTGGATAATTTTTTACCGTCTAATATAGTCATCAATATTCCTTCATATATTACAATTATTATGCATTTATAATATCAAAAGATTGATAAAAAAGTGGTTAGACCTGATGTTTAAGTTTACTGTAGCCGTTTTTAATATATTTTAAAAGCGGTAACTTATATCTAAAAAAAACATATTGCTTGATTAAATATCCTATGAAACCTTTTACTTTCACAATACCGTAAAGATCACACACAGCGTATCTGCCGCCAAGAGCTATTAAAGTCCCTTCCAATTTTGGATCACATACAATAAGAGGTTTATTCTTGATAGATCTTAAAATATTTTCACCTGCACTTATCCCGCTAGCCCTTGATACAGTAACATTTGCAGGCATTATTTCCCCTTTTTTGTCTTTTATCTGTGCTATATCACCCACGGCAAAAACATTATCATAAGCAGTACTGTTTAGGTACTTATCTACTACAATTTGATTTTTACTGTTTTTTTCAAGATCTAGTTTAGAACATAGATTTGCACCCTCAACCCCACCTGTAAATACAATAAATGAATAACTTATTTTTGTGCCGTTACCAAGATAAAGATACTCTTTATCCGAACTGGTCATTTTTGTATTTGTGATGATATTTATATCTAGTTCTTTTAGTCTATTATGTGACATTCTAATTATTTTGGGATCAAATCCAGGAAGTATTGTACTTGAAGCACTTATTAATGAAATTCTTAAATTATCACAAGCAAAATTTCCTCTTTGGAAAAACTTTTTTGCATAATATGCCATCTCTGCAGCTATCTCTACACCTGATAAACCTGCTCCAACAACAGCTATATGTGTTTTATTGCATTTTTTTGCTTCATCTTCTATCTTTGAAAATAACTGTTTTTCAAAACTTTGCTTAAAGTATATAGCTCTATGAAGTTTTTTTATATCATTTGTATTGTTCAAACCCTCTATAGTTTTGGGAAAGTATGTTCTAGTACCTATAGAAAGAATTAAATAATCATAATCAACTATCTCATCTTCTTCGCTAAATATCTTTTGTTCTTTAAAATCAATATTGGTAACCCGTAAATTTTTATACTCTAAATAAGGATGATCAAACCCTGAACACAAAGATGATAAATCTATAGTAACATCAGCTATATTTGCTTTATTTGCAATAAAGTCATAAACTTCAGGTTGAAGATTATGGTAAGTATGTTTATCAATTAAAGTTATATGTATATCTTTATTCTTTACAAGTTCCCTTAACGCATAAATTCCGGAATATCCACCGCCTACAATAACAACTCTTTTCAAAATAATCCTTTTAATAAATATGTTCTATTCTATCTAATATTTATTATAATATGATTACAATCTAGCTTGTTTTAACTATATCATAAAGGTCATCTTTGATCTGAAGATAATTGATCTTTTTATGGTCTAATAATTTGTGGCAATCTTTACAAACAGGTAATAAATTTTCTAAAAAATATTTTCCCCCCTGATCAAGTCCCCTTATCATATGAACTTCCATATTGGCAGCAGTTATATTTTTTCCACATCTAAAACATACTTTTTTATCTCTTGCTAAAAGTGCTTGTTTTCTTTGTGCCCAATCTTTTGGCAGTTTATCCTTGTTAGGTTCACAATGAAAAGCATAACCACTCCAGTGAATATTTGACGGTGTTCCACTTGGGTAGCTGGAGGGGTCAATTTTTAAAGCAATAAATTGAGTAACAATATTATCGGCTATAAGATATTTTCTTGTGCTTGGGTTTTCTTCAATTTTTGATTCTTCTATTATATCAAAATTAAATTTTATTTTCGGATAAGTTTTTTTTAGATAAGTTTTGAGTTTTGTTAAAAACAGATCAAAAGTTGATGCCCCATACAGCAGCTTTTTAATCTGTTCTTTAAATATAAAGATAAATAGAAAAACTAAAATAAGCCAAAATATAGATGAGACAATAAAGTCTAAACCTAAAAAGTGCATATTTAGTTCTTTCTATATAAAGTTGTTAGTTTACTGCAACTTCTACAGGTGTAGATTCCCAGATACCGTGTTTAGTACAGTATGCATGTGCTACAAGGTTAAGTTTACCCATTGCTCTTACGTTAAAAGTAACTTCACAATGTGATTTTTCATTACCTAGTGTTCCTGAAACAAAATCAGCTCTTGCTAATAGTGTTTCACCGTTGTAAAGTGCAATATTTGCAATATAGTGATCAAAATCATCCGGGTGTGTATATTCGTTACCCATTTTAACAGTTACTTGAAACATCTCACCTTTTGCAGCTGTTTCTTCACAGTGGATAAACGGAGAGTGTCTGTCGATGTAATCTTTCTTAGCTTCTCTCTCTATTTGATCGATATCTACGTACTTATTAATTTTTGGCATATTGTTTCCTTTATTTATAATTTGATAATTTCAAGTATACAATAAAAATTATTAAGTTAAAAGGAAACAATATGTTTTAGTGTGATGATTTAAGAAAAAGATAAATCTAAATACTCAAATTTCACATATAATTAAAATACTAATTTATTAAACTTACTGCTTTTGTATATACTTTTTCAGTATTTATATTTAAGAACTGATCTGAAACCCCAAACTCAAGCTCTTTAAAGTTTGTTTTATCTATAAGATAATTTAGTTTGTGTATATCCTCATCTATACATTTATCTATTAAGGGTAAAATAGATCTGTCAAATACTGCACACAAATTATGTCTATTACCTTCTGTATCTTTTGCAACAACAATATCGAATGAAGTTTTTAATGCATAATCAACAATCTCGCTAATTGTTTTTGACAGCACTAAGGGTGTATCTACAGCCATTATAAATACTTTTTGATCCTCTACACTGTTTAATATACTTCTTAATGCTACCATAGGAGATGAGATATCTGAAGTGTCAAATATCAAACTTTCTTTATTTATAAAATCAAATTTATCCTCTTTTGTAGATATATATACTTTATGAAATATCCCTCTTAATTTTTCATATTGGTACTGTGTTAAGGTATCTGAATCACCAAAACTAATTAGTGCCTTATCTTTGCCCATACGTGAACTTTTACCGCCCGCTAGAACTACACCGCTAATATTATAAAAGAGTGAATCATTCATATCCTAACCTTTTAAACAATTTTATTTTATTTTTATTATATCAAAAAATATAAAGATTATCTAAATAACACAATGATAAATCTTATTTTAACTATATAAAGAGAATACTTTTTTTACATACTCTTTATCTCTCATACCCATAAATATTTTAGAGATATACTCTTTTTGTTTTAAAAACTCAATTGCCTGCATATCAATGGAACCTGTCATATTAAGTCTTAAAGCTGTGAATTTACTTAGATTGTGTTTAACACTTTTTTTGTAACATCTAAGAAATCTATATAAAAGATCATAATATTTTGCTTCTAATTTAATATGGTCAATAATAAATGGTACTGTTTGATGATCGATCATATCATCTACCTGACCAGCCCATGCAAAATTATTCTTTGCCTCTAAAAGTTGACCAATTAATTTTTGCATCTCATCATCTTCTATCTGTCTCATCTGAATAAGAAGTTTATCAAGCTCTTCACACTCATCATATGAGGCAAGTCTTAACATCTCATTTTGTGATATTGCATTTAGGGGTCTGTTTATCTGAACCTCTATACCGTTTTGTTTTGCCCAGATTCCTGCTGCTTCACCATCTATCTCAAATGGGTTCATGGGAAACTGTATAACTTTAAAACTATGATCATTGCCGCCAAACTCTTTTGCATATTTTAGTAGATGACGATACTCTAAAAAATGTATATCTTCTTCAGACTTTGAAAATGAATTAGAGCTGATACCATACCCTTTAATAGTTCCTTTTTTCACGTCACTTTCTAAAAACTTAAAAGCTTTTCTAATACGCTGCTGTATTATATCTTGATGATATGATATATCCTCTTTTGAAGAAAATTGATTGATATTTTTCATAAGATAATACTCAGGATTATGAAGCAGATAAATATCAATATAATTGGTATTTAACCTTTCAAGTGAATTGGTAATCTGCTCTTTTAAAAAATCAGGATCGATGCAGTGTAAAGTTGTCTGGTCAAAATTTACCAAATCATTTACTTTCCATCCATCTAAAATCCTCTGTAAAGTTTCCCCTTGTATATATCCACCTTTTGTAACAATTGTAAGATCTTCTCTTTTTCTATCTTTTATTGCATCTCCTATTAGAATCTCAGCTTCACCGTTCATATAATTTGAAGATGTATCTATATTTGATATACCGTTATCAAGAGCATAATTCAAAGCCTCTACATGATATGGATTTTTATATGTTGTACGATATGTTCCAAAACAAAATGATATTGACATAGATTTTCCTTTTTATTAAAGTAGTATGTATAAATGGAATAGTTATAAATTTCAGATATAAAAAAAGCCCTGCAGTAGCAGGGCTTTTTTAAAGAAGAAAGGTTAAATATTAACCGTTTCTTTTGCTCATAATCTCTTCAGCAACGTTCTTAGGAACTTCCATATATTGATCAAAGATCATAGAATATGTTGCTCTACCTTGAGACATAGATCTAAGGTCAGTTGAGTAACCGAACATTTCAGCTAATGGTACTAAGGCAACAACAAGTTTAACACCGGCTCTATCATCCATAGATTGAACTAGTCCTCTTCTTTTGTTACAGTCACCAATAACGTCACCCATGTAATCTTCAGGTGTTTCAATCTCAACTCTCATCATTGGCTCTAAGATACATGCACCGGCAGCACCTTGTTTACAACCGGCTTTGAATCCCATAGAAGCAGCAAGTTTAAACGCCATCTCAGATGAATCAACATCATGGTAAGAACCGTCATAAACAGTAACTCTAATATCAACTAATGGATATCCGGCTAAAACACCGCCAAGCATTGTTTCTTTACAACCTTTTTCAACAGCAGGAATATATTCTTTTGGAATAGCTCCACCTTTGATCTCAGATTTAAATTCGAAACCTTCTTCGTTAGTCTCTTCAGCAGTCATAGGCTCAATTTTAAGGTATACGTGACCGTACTGACCTTTACCACCAGATTGCTTAGCATATTTATACTCTTGATCAACAGCATTTTTAATTGTTTCTCTATATGCAACTTGTGGAGCACCAACTTCTGCTTCAACAGCGAATTCTCTTTTCATTCTATCTACAAGAATCTCAAGGTGAAGCTCACCCATTCCTGAAATAATAGTTTGACCAGACTCTTCATCAGTCTCAACTCTGAATGATGGATCTTCTTGTGCCAGTTTACCTAGTGCAATACCCATTTTCTCTTGGTCAGCTTTTGTTTTTGGCTCAACTGCAACAGAGATAACAGGCTCTGGGAATTCCATTCTTTCTAGGATAACTGGATCTTTGTCAGATGCTAAAGTATCACCAGTAATA
>JAYEMD010000112.1:0-2755 GCA_034717895.1 Campylobacterota bacterium
ACCTAGTGGGAGTAATGACAGCAATAAGATATGATGATAATTTTAAAGCATTTTTTACTAGATTGGTTTCAAATGGAAAACATACAACAACAGCACAAATAGCAGTGATGAAAAAGATGATAATAACAGCTCATTCACTATATAAAAATAATAAAAAATACAATCCAGATATTTATAAAATAGCTGCAGGTATAGATAATAAATAAGATAAATTTAGAATAAAATACACAAGAGTTAATCTTGCTAAAAAGGTGTTACTTATGGTTATAGTTTAGTTAAAATATTTAAGTTTTTATGTTTTTTAGGTAGCGACTGCCCCCTATATCAGTATGCGTTCCTAGGCGAAACTAAGAAATTCAAGTTTTAAGTATTTATGGTATAATGGTAAAAACATCATCTAATTTGATTTAATTATTTTTAAAGAAGGGAGTACATATTATGGTAGATATTGAAGAGATCAAAGATGAGATTGTTGAACGATTAAAACCTCTTGACCCAGATAAGATAATCTTATTTGGTTCGTATGCCTATGGTACTCCAAATGAAGATAGTGATATAGATTTGTTTTTGGTAAAAGACTTAGAAGCTAAAGATGCTAGATCTTATAGGTTATCTGCAAGGAAAGAGCTTCGTATGCTTATTAATAAACATAAGATAGGCTTTGATGTGTTAGCAGCTAATAATGATTTTATAAATACTCGTGATGATTACTTCTATAAAGTTGATATATTACAAAATGGAAAGATTCTATATGCCAAATAAAACTAGCTCTATAGAGTGGTTAAGGATAGCTTTTCATGATATACAATCGGCTTCTATCCTTTATGCAGCTAACCATTATACTGATAGTATAGGTAATGACCTGCAGCAAGCCTTAGAAAAAATATTAAAATCTATACCTGCATATAATAGTGAAAAGATAAAAAAGTCTCATGACCTTGTGGAAATATATGAGACACTTAACTTACCTCTGGAACTATCGGATATCGAGATAAGATATCTTGATCTTGCGACAGATTATTTTAGGGAAGACAGATATCCAAACCCTCACTATTGCTTACCTCCAAGAGAAGAGATAAAGGAGGTGCTGTATTTTACTAACAACCTCTTTTACCAAGTATGTACACTTTTAAATATTGATCCAGAAGAAGTAAAACAATAAGTAAAACATTAAAACCAAGTATCCTTTTCTCAACAAGGTTTCTCAAAAGAGTACTTCTACTCAAGTGAAACTTATTTGCTAGATGTAATTCTTTGAATTAGAGGGTCTTACCTCGTTATCTCTAATCCAGGAACTACATTCAAACTTACACAAATCATCAATTAAAATGTAAAGAATTCCTATTATATATATCAAAATAGTTTAAGAAAAAGCATAAATAAGGGTCTCCCTATATTAGACTAGATGTCAGTATGCGTTCCTAGGCGAAACTAAGAAATTTAGAATTTTATGGTATAATGATGAAAACAGCATCTAATGTGATTTAATTATTTTTAGTAGAAGGGAGTACATATTATGTCTATCAACGAACAAGCCTTATCACTGGATCCTATAGAAAAGATACAATTAATTGATCAATTACTACAAAGCTTAGATTTACCAGACAAAGAGCTTGATAAACTATGGTTAGATGAAGCTGATAAACGTATGGAAGCGTATGAAAATGGTGAAATGAAAGCTATACCTGCAGAAGAAGTATTTTCGAAGTATAAACATTGAAAGCAACTTTTTTAGATGCAGCTATATCTGAACTAAATGATACATTTAGGTACTATGAGCTTCAACAAACTAACTTAGGTCATAGATTTGTAGCTGCTGTAAAAGAATCTGTAGAACTTATTGAGTACTATCCAAAAGGTTGGCATTGTTTATCTCCAAATATTAGACGATGTCTTGTTAAAAACTTTCCCTACGGTGTAATCTATCAAATAAAAGATGATAATATCTTTATACTTGCTATATCTAATTTACATCGTAAACCAAACTATTGGGAAAATAGAGTAAGCTAGGTAGGATAACCCTACCCAGCTTTCCTTTTCTTGGCAAGGTTTCTCAAAAGAGTACTTCTACTTATGTGAAACTTATTTGCTACATGTAATTCTTTGAATTAGAGGGTCTTACCTCGTTATCTCTAATCCAGGAACTACATTCAAACTTACACAAATCATCAATTAAAATCTAAATAATTCCTATTATCTATATCAGTACAGATAAGGGTCTCCCGTTGTTTATAGGCTTGACTTTGAATTTTATTTTTTGTACAATTCAACTGTTTAGAAATTTTGTCACACTTTGTCATGATGAACGGGTGTACAGTAAAAGGTGAAGGAGTAATTAACCTTCACCTTTTTTTATGTCTGTGCATCCAAAGTCATGACAAAAGGAGGATAAAGTGACAAAATTCTAACAATAATACTTTTAGTAGCTTTGATGGTTACAAAACTGTATTAAAGACTTCGGGGAGTAGTCTTTAAATGCTCCCTCCTCCTAATCTGGATCTACATTCAAACTTACACAAAAATCATCAATTAAAATGTAAAGAATATCTATTATGTGTGTCAGAATAGTTTAAGAAAAAGCTTAAATTTGGGTCTCTGTTATTGTGGGTTTTTATATTAATTACTCAACTTTCGGACGTTTTCAAGTAAAAAAGTAGCTATTTAACCCCATAAATACTGACTTTTAGGTATAATTCTTTACCACAAAAACTAATTAAAAAGAGTATTTATGAGTTATAAGAATATTATCACAAAT
>JAYEMD010000113.1:0-13364 GCA_034717895.1 Campylobacterota bacterium
ATGTTTTTCTTTTAGTTGTCCTAAGCCGGTTTTATCTATATAGGTAACATTATTTATATCCATATGATAGGTTTGTGATACATAGATCTCAATATCCTCTTGTGATACATCAGTGATTTGTTTAAGTAGTAAAAATTCACCGTTTTTATAAACCGTAAAGTAATTGTCCGTAAAAAAGATATCATAACCCTGCGGATTTGTATCTTTATAAAGAGTTTCAAATAAAAAAGGCTCCAATATTATATTAAAAGAGTCTTGATGATTAAAAATAATAATTTCGTAAGTTGAGGTTGACTCTAAAAATGTATAGTAAAAATAACTGTTTGTTGTGATAAACAACTCTTGATTGGCTAGATTGTTTTTTATGAATTGTAAAAGATATTTAGATTGTATCTTTTCGGTAACTTTTAGTGAAGTTGTTTGGATATCTCTAGCATCTATAAACTTGATGCCGGAGATATTTTTCATCAGTCGAAATTGTATCCCATATCTTTAAGGGCTGATTTGTTTTTTGTCCACCCTTTTTTAATTGATACGAAAAGTTCAAGATAACACTTCTTCCCTGAAAGTTTTTCAATCTTCTTTCTTGCATGAAGACCTATTCTTTTTATGGCACTTGCCCCTTTCCCTATGATCATCCCTTTTTGACTTGACTTTTCAACTACGATAGTTGCTTTTATCACATCAACATTTGGCTTCTCTTCTATTTTGTCTATAATTACATCTGTTTCATACGGTATCTCATCACTGATATTATCAAAAACAGATTCTCTTATAAACTCTTTATATATCTCTCTTAAGTGTGAAGTTGTCATTATCTCCGTGTCGAACAAGGGCGGTGAACTTGGCAGGTATTTTACCACTTCGTTTAGTATATCAGTTGGTTTTGTACCTTTTTTTATAGATACGGGGATGATAGCTTCATATCTATCTTCATATTTTTGATACTCTTCTATTTTTGTATATATTTCATCTTTTTTAACATGGTCTGTTTTTGTAAGAAGAAGCAGGTGTTTTGTATTTTTTTTGTTTTTTTCTAAAAAGTCTTCGTAGTGTGACAGGTTATCAGTAACGGGTGCTAGAAAAATTATAAGATCACAGTCACCTATTGCTTTTATAGCTTCATCAAGCATAAACTGGTTGATAAGCTTCTCTTTCTCATGAATCCCCGGAGTATCTACAAATACTATCTGGTCATCACCGTTCATAACAATGATATTTGATCTTTTTCTAGTGGCATTTGCTTTGTGCGACACCATAGCTATCTTTTCACCCACAAGCCAGTTAAGAAGTGAGCTTTTTCCTGCATTTGGTCTACCGACTGTTGCAACAAATCCACATTTTGTTTCTATCAAATTATTTCCTTTTAATACCACTTTTAGTGAGCATAATATAGTTAGATTATATCTTTTATTGGCTTATCAGTTCTTTAGTGATAAAATAGTGAATAAATACAATACTAAAACAGGACTTTATCATGATCAGATATATTTTATCTTTTGTGTTCTTATGTACGATCTCTTTTGCACAACAAAGCCAGAAGGCGGGTGTTGACTGTCTGTTGCTTGTTGATGAGAATTCCATTATCTGTAAATATACTCAAATAAGAGTTGATCATGAAAAAACCGTGACCTTTCAGTGGATCGACCCAAAAGGGGAGATAAGCAGAAGCAGAGATATGAATATCCCGGCACTTCACGGATCTGTTTATGATTATAGATATATCAAAGGAAGATCATCGGGGAAGTGGACTTTTAAAGTTATAGACGGTGAAAAAGAATATACTACAAACTTTACAATAGATGCACAATAAAACTGCCATAATAGGAGCAGGTGCTTCCGGTCTTATATCTGCCGTTTTTTTAGGCAGAAAAAATATCAATGTTACTATTTATGAAAAGAACTCCAAGGTTGGAAGAAAACTTTTAACAACCGGTAACGGAAGATGCAATATCACCAATAAAAATATATCAAAAAACAATTTTTACAGCAGTGATCCGGACTTTGTTAAACACTCCTTACATAGTTTCAACTTTGAGTCTTGTAAAAAATTTTTCAATGAAATAGGTGTTGAGTTTATAGAAGGTGCTAAAAACAGGATCTACCCTATGTCACAAACAGCATCAAGTGTTGTTGATCTTCTTGAACATGAGTCTCTTAAGAATAATGTGAAGATAAATCTTAACACACAAGTTGATGAGGTAGAGTATAAAAACGGAAAATTTATTATAAATAATAAAGAGAGTTTTGATAATCTTATAATAGCAACGGGTAGTTTGGCTATGCCTAAGCTTGGCTCTTGTGATACCGGTTATAAGATTGCAAAAGAGTTTGGGCATGAGATAATAGAACCCTTCCCCTCTCTTGTTCAGCTAGTAAGCAGTAACAAAAGTCTTGATATGATAAGCGGAGTTAAAATAGAGGGTATTGTAAACGGTGTGCAAGGGGATATACTTTTTACAAAATACGGTATCTCCGGAAGTGCAGTTTTAGATATAAGCCGTGACATTGCAGCACAACTTCAATATGAAGAGGGGGTGAAAATATCAATAGATACCATGCCTCTATTTAACAAAAGTAAACTTGCAGATATGCTTATAAAAAGAGCTTCACAAGATCCCTCTAAAGATATATATATGTGGCTTGACGGTCTTATGAATAAAAAGTTAGCAAGATATATTATACAAAACTCAATTAGTGACAAAAATGTAAAATATATAAAAAATTTAAATAGAAAAGATATTCAAAAAATAGCACACAATATTAAAAATCTTCAGTTTACTATCAGTGATACAAAAGGTTTTGGATCATGTGAAGTTTGTGCGGGCGGGGTTGATGTAGGTAATATAAATAATAAAACCATGGAGTCAAAACTTCAAAAAGGTCTATATTTTACAGGAGAAGTTTTAGATGTGGACGGTCAATGCGGAGGATATAATCTCCACTTTGCATGGGCAAGCGGTTATCTGGCTTCTAAGAATATATCTTAAACATCATCTATACATATAGGTTTACCAAAATAGTATCCTTGTGAATAATCTATTCCAAGTTCTTTAGTAAGTATAAAAATATCCTCATTTTCAACAAATTCAGCTACAGTCTTTATATTGTACATCTTGGCAAAATCAACAATTGTTTTTACCACATCAAAGTCTTTTTTATTTTCTATATTTTTTATTAAGGAACCATCTATTTTTAAGAAGTCAGGTTCTATTTTTGCAAGGTATGAGAAATTTGAATACCCTGTACCGAAGTCATCTATGGAGATCTTTGCCCCGAATTTTTTTACTGTTTGTATAAATTTATCAAACATATCAAAATCTTCTATCCCATCACTCTCTACTAGTTCAAAAGTGATATTTGAGTTGTTTTTGTTTTTAGTTAGAAGTTCAATTATATAGTTAAATGTTCTTACATTTGCTATATCTTCCACAGTTAAATTAAAACTTATACCAATCGCATCTTGGTTTCCAAAGTTCTTAAAACCTTTTTCCAACATTGATCTAGTGATCTTATGATAGTATTTAATTTTTTTAGAGATACCGATAAATGCTCCAGGAGGTATGATACTGTCATCTTTTATAAGCCTTGCAAGAGCTTCATATTTTACGATCTCTTGGGTTTTATTATCTATTATAGGCTGGTAGTATGGTACGATCTGATCTTGTTTGATTGCAGTTTTTATATCTCCTGCTATTTTCTTGTTTTTTGCAAAGTCAGCAAATTGTTCTAGCATTGTATCTGTGTAAATACTAAAGCTTTTATTTTTAAGTTTGGCATCTTTAAATGCAAGATTTGCATTTCTTAAGTGATATTCATCTCCTATATGTATACCTGATGTTGCATTTAGATGGATCTCTATATCGTCAATAAAATAAGAATCTTGAAATGTTGATTTTAGTTTATTTTTTACCACCTCTTCAATTTGTTTTTTGTCATACTTTTTTGCCAAAGGTTTGATAATGGTGAACTCATCACCTTGAAGTCTGTATATATTACTCCCTTTAAATATCTTTTTTAATCTTTTGGCTGTTTCAATGATCACTTTATCTCCGATGTAACCACCGTAGAACTCATTTATATCTGAAAAACTATCAATATTCACTATGACACACATATTGCTTTTGTTTTCATCAAGCTCTTTTTTCATAGAATCTCTATTTTTTAAACCTGTAAGTTTGTCAAATGTTAAAAGTTCAATATAGTGTGTCAGATCATTTTTTACAGATACGAACTCTTTTATTGTACCATCCTCGTTTTTCATTGGATATATGGAGGTATCCATAAATAAATCATCTCCATCTTTGTTGGTATTTTTTACAACTCCTTTCCATACATCACCGCAAAGTATTGTATCCCACAGCTCTTTATAAAATTCAGATTTGTATTCGTTGGAGTTGATTGTAGTATGTGATTTTCCTATTAGTTCATCTTTTGAGTATCCGCTAATATCACAAAAGTTTTTGTTGGCAAAGGTTATGATACCATCTACATCTGTTTTTGTTACATAAAAGTTATCGTTTATTGCTTGTTTGTAGATAATATTTTCCATTATTTTGCTATTTCTTACACTTTGTTTAATTTGATTTAGTAAATAGAATTTTTACCTCTTGTAGCTTAAATAAAGCTGATGTGTAGTGGTATAAATAAGCAAATTGTAATTTTTTTGTAGCTGTAGAATATATAAATATTGTTAAGTGTTCTACAATAAAAAACGGTAAGTTTTAAATATAAAATCTCCCGTTTTATAATGTAGTATTTTATTTAGATTGAGATATAAGAACATCCTCTATCATCTTACTTATATCACCGTCTAGTATTCCGTCAACATTACTGTATCCTATATTGCTTCTTGTATCTTTTACCTGTTGGTACGGCTGCATCACATATGATCTTATCTGATGCCCCCAGCCTATTTCACTTTTTGGAGTACCGTTTTGTTCTGCTTTTTGACGTTCAAGTTCCAGTTCATAAAGTCTTGACTTTAGCATCTTCATGGCACTTGCTTTGTTTTTATGCTGGCTTCTGTCGTTTTGACACTGTACAACTACACCTGATTCAATATGTGTAATTCTAATAGCAGATTCAGTTTTGTTTACGTGCTGTCCACCGGCACCTGAGGCTCTATATGTGTCTATTCTTATATCTTTATCTTCTATCTCTATAGCAATATCATCATCTATCTCCGGACTTACCATAACGGAACTAAATGAGGTGTGTCTTTTTGCATTAGAGTCAAAAGGAGATATCCTTACAAGTCTGTGTATACCGTTTTCAGCTTTTAGATAACCGTAGGCATTTACTCCGCTAACTATAAAACTCACATCTTTTATACCCGCTTCATCACCCGGCTGATAATCGAGTAACTCTACTTTATACCCTTTTCGCTCAGCCCATCTAAGATACATTCTATATAACATATTTGCCCAGTCGCAAGACTCAGTACCTCCGGCTCCCGGGTGTATTGTAACAATGGCATTGCTGCTATCTTCAGGGGCACTTAACATTACTGCTATCTCTGTTTGTTGAATAAGCTCTTCAAGTTGTGCTGCTTCTTCAAAAAGAGTTTCTATGGTTTCATCATCTTTTTCCTCTACTGCCATGGCATAGAGCTCATCCGCATCGGTGATCGCATCATTGGCTTTATTGAAAGTAGAGAGTCTTCCCAAAAGAATATTTTTCTCTTTACCTATCTTTGTGGCATTTTCTATATCATCCCAAAAGTTAGGCTCTTGCTCCATAGTGGTGATCTCTTCAAGTCTTTTATTTATCTCATCAGGCTTTAAAATTGATTCTATATTTTCCAACTTGTTATTTAAGTTTTTTAATAATTGTGTATATTCGTAGTTATCCATAAAATGAATTATATCTAAATTTGGTATAATTGTATATTACAGGGCACATCTAAGCTATGAATGATAGGTATTTTTAGAGTTGCCCTACAGTTTATTAAGGAAGTTAATTGTTTAAATATATTTCATCAGCTTTATTGTTAGTTCTACTTTTTGCAGCATGCGCGTCTAAGCAGCCAATCGAATCTATAAGTTCTACTGTTATATTTAAAACACCTGTTATGAAATTTTATGATAAAGGTTTTATAACAAGATTTGAAGATCATATACACCTGCAGATCTATGCAGCAGGAAATCCTGCTTTGGATATGAAAATATATAAAGATAAAGTGTGTCAAAGTACCTTTGAATGTGTAAGCTCAAAAGAGTTCAATAGTCACTATCTACATAGCTCTTACAGTGACGATTTTTTGTATGAGCTTTTCAGTGAAAGTAAAATATATCATAAAGATAAACCAAACGGTATATTGATAAAAGTTAAATAGTATTTTTAATACACCATAAACAAATAATACCCTATAATTACACAAAATCAAATAGATAAAAGAAAATATAAAAAAGGTAAATAGATAATGAAAAAATTTGTAGGTGCTCATGTAAGTGCAAGCGGCGGAGTACAAAATGCTCCTTTAAATGCAATGGCAATAGGTGCAAAAGCTTTTGCACTTTTCACTAAAAATCAAAAAAGATGGGAAGCAAAGCCTTTTGATATAAAAACGTTAGATGCATGGTTTAAAAACCTTGAGAAAAGCGGTATATTACCAAAGCATATCCTTCCTCACGACAGTTACCTTATAAATCTGGGAAATCCGGATGAGGAGAAGCTGGAAAAAAGTAGAAATGCGTTTATAGATGAGCTTGAAAGGTGTGATACCCTAGGACTTGACAGACTTAATTTCCACCCGGGAAGCCATCTTCAAAAGTTTGGTAAAAGAGATCCTGAGTATGCGGAAAAACTTCATTATGCTGAGTTGGAGTGTCTTGATGTGATTGCAGAGTCTATAAATATTGCTTTAGATAAAACACAAAATGTAAAAGCAGTTATAGAAAATACGGCAGGGCAGGGTACGAACCTTGGTTATAAATTTGAACATCTTGAATATATTATAGACAGAGTAGAAGATAAAAGCAGAGTAGGTGTATGTATAGATACTTGCCATATGTTCACCGCAGGCTACGATATAAGAACAAGAGAAGCCTATGATAAAACATGGTCAGACTTTGATAAAATAGTGGGACGTGAGTTTTTGATGGGTATGCATATAAATGACTCAAAACCGCCCCTTGGAAGCCGTGTAGACAGACACCACAGCTTAGGGCAGGGTGAGATAGGCTGGGATGCTTTTGGATTTATGATGAATGATGACAGAATGGATGATATCCCTATGGTTCTTGAAACTATAGATGAATCTATCTGGGCAGATGAGATAAAAGCTATGTATGCTTTGGAAAAATAGATGAAAAATGTTATTGGGTTTATTCAAGCCGATGATATAGAAAGCTTGGAGATATATACTCATCTAAAGTGTAGCTCTTTAGAAGCAAAACTTTTACAACACTTAGCAAAACAGTATATTATAGGTATTGACTCTATGGCTGTTATTGATCTTTTGGGTGAGTATTACAGTTTAAAAGATTTGGAACACTTAGATCATCTAATAGATATAAAAAATCTTTTAGAACTAGGCTGGATAACCCAAAGCAGTTTTTTAGGCACAAAGATAAGTGAACAGTCAAATTTAGAACTTATAAACAGTGCTATTACTTTAAGCAGTTCATTTTTAAAGCTTTTGGAAGTCGGTTCTTTGGAGCTTATACTTCCGGAAGTTAAAGAGTACAGTGATCATCTTGAATATCTGCAGGATCAATTTTTTAAAATAGACCTTGCACAAAAACTAAATATAGTAAAACACAACTTTGATGAGAACTCACCAAATGCACATAGATTAAGATCTAAGCTTGTGTTACTTGAAAGCAGAATAAAAGAGAGAGTTCAAACAACAAAGAACAGTATAATGCTTGAAGATTTTTTCCAGGAATATAGCCTGGAAGAGAAAGAGCAGATGATATTTTTAGCCCTTTTAAAAGAGGAGTACGGTGGAAGTGATGAATCTATAAGAGATATGAACTCACTGATTGCTCTTATATCAAGTGATGATTATGAGAAGATAAAACACAGAAGTTTACTAGAGGAGAGTGGAAACCTTATCTCAAACTCTCTTATAGACTATGATGAGATGCTTACACCTTTTGGAGGTATAAACAGAAACTTCTATATCCCTGAACAGATACTTTACAAGATATCACACCCCACAAAGAAGACAAAAAGAACTCAAAAGATAAAGCTTGATGCAGTGTTACAAGAGCAAGATATGTTTGAACTAGTTGAACCTAAAAAAACACTTGATGACGTAGTTTTAAACGATAAAACAAAAAAGACACTTGACACACTTTTAAAGCAAGTAGATAAAAAAGTTGTTGACAGGCTTAAAAAATGGGGTATAAAAGATAAGAAAAAAGGGATAGATGCAAGGATCATTTTTTATGGTGCGGCAGGTACGGGTAAGACCGTAACTGCACTAGCTTTGGCAAAGTCTTTAAAGAGACAAATTCTTAGTTTTGATTGCTCTAAGATACTATCACAGTATGTGGGGGAGAGTGAAAAGAATGTTAGAAAGATATTTGACGAGTACAAAGACCTTTGTGTAAAAACAAAAAGTGAGCCTATTCTTCTGCTTAATGAAGCAGATCAATTTCTAAGCAACAGAGTAAGCGGACAGATAAGCGGAAGTGACAAGATGCACAATCAGATGCAGAATATCTTCCTAGAACAGATAGAAAACTTTGACGGTATGCTTGTAGCTACTACAAATCTTTTAGACAGTATCGATAAAGCATTTAGCAGAAGATTTAACTATAAAATAGAATTTTTAAAGCCTGATGATAAACAAAGGGTACAGCTTTGGGAAAAGATGCTCCCGATTAATCTTCCAGTTGAAGATAAGATAGATATAGATACTCTTTCAAAGTATCCTTTAACTGGTGGACAAATTGAGATGGTTATAAAAAATACAGCATACAAAATAGCGGTACGGGATGAACCGTGTTTTACTACTGATGATTTTATAGAAGAGATAAAAAAAGAGGAAAAGTCACAATTTGACAGGGATAAAAAAGTTGGATTTATGAGCTAGTTAGTTGTGCGTTTATATCATTTAGTTTCTTTGCATATAGTTTATGATTTGAATTTTTGATGATATAATTTGCTTTATTGTAATACTCTTTACTTTTAATAGTATCTTTAGTATGTAGATAGTAATTATAATATACCATATAAAGCTCAACTTTAGATGATTTATCATCTATTTGTTCAACCTCTTTGGATGCTAAATCTAGATAATTCTTTGCTTCATAGTAGTTTTCTAAAATTATATAGGTATTTGCTATATTTATTAAGCATAATACTATATATTTTTTATCTTTATCTTCTTTTGATAAATTTAGTGACTTAGTAAAATATTCTATAGCTAAATCATAATTTTTTATTTGAAAGTTGTAATGTCCTTTTTCATATAAAAATATTTTGTGTGAATCTAAATTTTTAAATTTTCTTAAACTATTTTCATATTTATAAAAATCTGTATATCTGTATATCATTAAAGATTTTAATAAAATTTCAACTTTATTTGTTAATTTTGTTGATTTATATATATTTTGATTTGCTTCTTCAAATTCTAAATTAATAATATTTAGTTCAGCTATTAAAGAATAAACATCAGGTAACATATATTGATTATCTAAAGTATCAGCGATCATTAATATCTCATTTAAATATTTTGATGAAATATCAAAATTTAACAATTCTTTATGCACAAGTGCAAGATTATAACTTGTAGTTATTATATAATCTGTATTATTTATTTCTTTATCTAAAACTAATGATTGCTCAAAGTAGTTAATGGCTTTATTATAATTCAACATTGTAAAATATAACTTTCCAAGCACAGATAATGATAATGTTATCTCTTTTTTATGATCTAATTCTTTCGCAATACTTAATGACTTATCGAGTAATTTTATAGCTTCTTTGAAATCATTTTTAAATATAAGTATTGAAGATAAGTTCCTATACGATGAACCTTTTTCTTTTGTATTTTGTGTATCTTCACTTGCTTTTTTTGCTTGTTTAAAATTACTTTCTGCTTCTTCTATATTAAAGTTATTAAAATAAATAATCCCTAAGTTGTTTAGTGTTTTTATTCTGGCATCTTTATTTTTAATTTTATCTGCAATTTTTAAAGCATTTTTATAGTTTGAAATAGAAAGTTTAAAATTAGCAGTAGTGTAATAGTTTCCTAAGGCATTATATATAGTACCCAATAAATAATCGTCTTTTAATTTTAAAGCTTTTTTTAGTGCTAATTGTAAATATTTAAGTTCTATATTTTTACTGCTTATATGATGAGCCTCTTTTGAAATAGCAATCATTTTATCTATCTGTATTTTTTTAGGTGTATTTGGTTTTATATTTTTAAATTCAGATATTAACCTGTTTAGTTTACTATCATCTATGTTATAATTTAAAGATACACTATTATCGTTAAACTTGCCATAAAAACTATTAAAGGTAACAAAGTCATAAGCTATTTGACTAAATAGGTCTAGAGTCTCAAATGATGCTAAGATAAATAGCTTTATATTGTTTTGAGGGATAAAATCTCTGTTAAATCTAAAGTATTGAACTATCTCTTTTATAGTAAAATTACTATTTTTAGTATAAAGATCTATAATATAGGTTTTGTCATAATTTGTTATCTCATCAAGTATACTTATGTTTTGGTAGTTTAAAATAACAGTGTTTTCAATATTTAATAAATATGATTTAAATTCATTTAAAAGACTTATACTGTTAACACCAATAAGACTTAGGTATGAACCGCTTTTTTTTATATGATATGAAGTGTTTAAATTCTTTAGTTTTAATTTATCATCTAGTGTTAAATAGGACTCAAGATTGCTTTTGTTTTTTTCCATAGATCTCTACAGTTTTTGAAATTATTGGATTTATATCGTACCAGTGTGTACCGTTCTTGTGAAAAAATATCAAATTGTCAAGTAGCAGTGTATCAAAGTCATCTTCATCTTTTGGTGTTGGTTCTTCAAACTGAGTATGGTACTTAGCAACTTGATTTAAAACTCTTATTTTTGAGTCAGCTACTTTTGCCAATCTATTTGATATCTCATTTGCTCCCCACTTAATATCATCTATATCAATAATAGTTCCCTCTTGTGAATCACTTTTAACGATATTATGTATTGATGCTTGATGTATGATCTCTATAACCTGTCTTATATTTCCCCCTGAGAATTTGATAACCTCTTTATAAGCCTCTTCATCTATAAGTTGTTCATTATTCAGTCTTGCTTTGATAAGATCTTTTAATGTTTTTTTATTTTCTATTACGATAGTGTCATCATCACTTGGGTCTAGTTTATTTTTTTCTATTCTAAAGTCAAGTTCAATTAAATCATTTTTAGCCATTGCGTGCATTCTTGGAAAGAAGATATGAATAGGTATGATTTTAACACAATTTATTTCATTGAAAATCCAGTTGTTTTCTACAAACACATTATGTATTATATCTTTATCATTTATTTTTTCCAGATCATCTATTATTAGTAATAACTCTTTATTATTATCTATTAGTTCTTTATAGTCTGAAATAATATCATTTATAAATTCAATAAGATTCGCTTTATCTATATTAAATATTTCTCTGATTGTTTGTCTTTGCTGTTTATTTCTTTTTAAATTTGTAAATATAGAATTTTTAAATTCTGCTATATGTACACTTAAATTTAAACCAGCTGTTTTTTTCTTTTCATCTTCTTGTTTATAGTCCCAAGTTTCTGCTTTGCTTATTTGAATATTTTTTAAGTTTACATCTTTTAATTTATTTAAACCAACATAATATACATCTTCAAGAGAAGTACCTTTAATAAGCTCAAAACCAATCATTAAAAGTATATCTATAATATCTATATCTTCAATATTAAATAGTTCTTTTCCTGTAAGGTATTTAACATCATATTTAGACTCAATTTTGGTATCAGGAAGATAGTTTAGTGCAGTACTTTTCCCCATACCGATTTGTCCACAAAGAAAATATGTTTTTGTAGGAATTTGATTTATCAAAAGTTTTGTTTTTAAAGGTTTCATTGTATTTTCATATATATTTTGGTGAAAATCTTTATCATCTTTTGTTAAAACTTTAGAAGGGTCAAATTGTTGAGCAATTTCTACTATATTAGTTGCTTTTATCATTATACATTCCATATTATTTATTATATGTCAATTTTAACATAATATTGTTAAATTGAGATTTTAATTATATAAAAAATATTTAGAATTTAGATTGTAGCTTTACTACAATCTATTTTACTCTTGAGGTCTTGAGTTTTTTTCCTCTATACCGCTTAGTCCGAATCTTCTAGCTATCTCCTGCTTGATTCTGTCCGGACTTATGTTTTTAGATGCAAGTGCAACCAAGCAGTGATACATAAGATCTGCACCCTCATAGATTATCTCTTGGGTGTCATTGTCTTTTACTGCAAAGGTAAATTCACCGGCTTCCTCTACTATTTTTTTAAGCATTGAGTTTTGTTTACCTTGTAGGAGTTTTGCTGTGTATGATTTAGAGGAGTCATCGTTTTTTCTCTCTTGAATGGTGTGATATAAGGTATCAATTACACCGTATGCAGCAGTAGTATCAACTTCTATATTATTCTTAACTTCACCTGTAGAAACATCAGTGAAGAAACATGACTTTCTTCCCGTATGACATGCTACACCCTTTTGGTTGACTTTTAAAAGAATTGTATCGTTATCGCAGTCAACTTTTATAGATACCACCTCTTGAGTGTGTCCGGAGCTTTCCCCTTTTTTCCAAAGTCTTTGTTTACTTCTGCTGAAATAGTGTGCATAGTTAGATTTAAGAGTAAGTTTTAAAGCCTCTTTGTTCATGTATGCAAGCATAAGTACTTCGTTTGTTGTGTTGTCTTGAGTGATTACAGGTATGATACCGTCTTGTTTTTCAAAATCAATTTTATCTATGATGTTCATCTTGTACCTTTGAGGAGTTTTTTAAGAAGTAAAAAAAAGAAAAAGGGTTTTACCTTTCTCTTTTAGTTTTTAATGGATAGCTGTATCTCTTTGTTTATCTTTTGTATCAACCCAGATATTTGGAGTTGATCCGCCTGGAGTTAAGAATATTTTAGCATCTTTGTTTTCTCTAAGTGCATCGTTGAATTTTCCTTGCACTTGTATCTGCTGCATTTGAAGAAGTTTTGGAGTTAATGATTTAGCTACAAGTTCATTTGCTTTTGCTTGTGCATCTGCTTCAATAGTAACTGCATCTGCTCTACCTTGTGCTTCAATTCTATTTTTATCAGCCTCACCTTGTGCTAAAGCAGCTTTCTTTTGAGCTTCTTGTTTAGCTCTTAGAACTTCAT
>JAYEMD010000114.1:0-2732 GCA_034717895.1 Campylobacterota bacterium
GATACTTATATCAAAAATAATAAAGATCTTCAAGAAAATAAGATCACAGATATTGTTGTTATAGGTATCGGGGGTTCAAGCTTGGGTACAAAAGCTATAGATGCTATACTTGAACATAAAAAAGAGAAAGATATAGATATTAGTTTTTTGGAAAACGGTGACCCAATTGCAATAAACAAGATTTTAAAAAAGATCCAAAAAAGCTCTACTATTTTTATAGTTATCAGTAAATCCGGAACAACTATTGAAACAACCTCAATATTTAAATATGTACTTAAAAGATTCGATATAAAACTTGACTCTAAGGATACAGACAAGCTTCTTGCAATAACTGATGAGGACTCTCCTCTTTGGGAATTTGCAAAAAAATATGATATAGCAAAGTTCTGCATACCAAAAAACGTAGGGGGAAGATTTTCGGTTCTTAGTGCAGTAGGACTTGTACCTTTAGCTATTATGGGATATGATATAAGCTCAATTATAAAAGGTGCAGCAAAGTTCGAGAAAGATTTCTTCAACAAAAAAGCTATGCACTTAATAGAAAAAGCTTACTTTTACTATAAACAGGGGAAAAATAAACCTATCAATGTACTATTTTCATATTCAAGCCAATTTGACTACTTTAACCAGTGGTATGTTCAACTTTGGGGAGAGAGTCTCGGAAAATTCGATAAAACTCATAAAAAAGTGGGACTAACACCTGTTGGGCTTGTAGGGAGCGTTGATCAGCACTCTTTTTTACAACTTGTGATGCAAGGACCCGAAGACAAAACACTTACATTTATTAAAGTGGAAGACTTTGAAAACAAAAAAAGTATACCTGATCTAAAACTTGACAATATCACAGGTGTTAACTATATAAACACACACACCTTCAATGAACTTATCAACGCCCAGTGTATGGCAACGATGGAGAGTGTAAGTGAAGCAGGGATCCCTACAGATATGATAACAGTTGATAAACTAAATGAAGAAAATCTTGGTACTCTTATATACTACTATGAGCTTCTTACCTCCTGTGTAGGAGTGATGTTTAATATCAATACATATGATCAGCCGGGCGTTGAGTTTGGGAAGAAAAAACTTATCAAAAAATTTGTAAAAGAGAACTAATATGGCTATAGCAATACTAACTTCAGGTGGAGACTGTGCAGGTATGAACCCTGCTGTTAAACATTTTGTGGACTATTGTTTTGATAATGATATACAGCCTTATCTTATATATGATGGGCTAGAAGGTCTTATTGACGGTAATATTAAAGCAGCAACACATGAAGATGTTGCAGGGATAATGCACGAAGGGGGTACTATCCTTAGATCATCAAGATCAAAAAGATTTTTCGAATACGACTATCGAAAACAAGCTTTTGATAATCTTCAAACACATAGTATAACAAAGCTTGTGATACTAGGAGGAGACGGTTCTTTTAGGGCATTAGATCAGTTTTATAAAGATTTTGGCGTACAATTTGTAGGAGTACCCTCAACAATAGATAACGATATCTTTGGAACCGACTACTGCTTGGGTGTTGATACTGCACTTAATATAATAAGAGGTGCAACCGATGCCATTAGAGATACATCTGCTTCTTTTAAAAGGGGTTGTGTTATAGAAACCATGGGTAGAGATTGCGGTTTTTTAGCCTTGATCTCTGCTATAACCTGCGGTGCAGAAGTATGTATCATACCCGAACTGGACTATAACCTTGAATCTTTGGGAAAAAAACTAAAAAATGAAATAAAAAACGGTAGACAATATGTGGTATGCCTAGTTGCAGAAGGTACAAAACAAACCAATAATATAGTTCAATGGTTAGAGGATGAAGTGGGTATTGAGACAAGAGCAACTACTCTTGGGCATATACAAAGAGGTGGAAATCCAACGGTACATGACAGACTTATGGCTGTAGAGTTTGTACAGTTTGCAGTAGATAAACTCACAAAGAACGATACAAATGAGGGGCTAGTAGTGGTATATAAAGATGCTAACTTTGAGTTTGTAACAATAGATCATGTAAACAGCCAAAAATACACAATAAAACCAAGATTGCTTGAGATGGCGTCAAGTATGGTAAACTAAGGGATAAAATGGAATCAATGATAACAGAAAATATATATAATGAGTTAATAGAACTTAAATCAAAGATATTAGCTTGTGTAGATGAAAATGAGCAAAATCAAACTCTACAGAACCTTCAAGCATATATAAAACTTAGATCACAAGATATTAGTGAACTTCAAAACCAACTTACAAATATAGGACTCTCCTCACTAGGACGAGCTCAGAGTTGTGTAATTAACTCAATAAATCAGGATATATTTATCCTCTCAAAGCTTTTACATAAAGAGTATAATCAAACACAAAATGATCAAAATGCTCTTAATTACGAAGATGCAAAAAAGATAATGCTTAAAAATAGTGAAGTTTTTGGAGAATCATGTGAAAAGTTCAAAACAAAAGTTATGGTTACACTGCCAAGTGAGGCTGCGGATGATGAGAACCTAATAGGCGATATCATATCAAAGGGTGCATCGGTAGTTAGGATAAACACTGCTCATGACAATGCTGCTGTTTGGAATAAAATGGCAGCAAAAGTGAAAGAGGAAAATAAAAAACAGAACAAAGAGACAAAAATATATGTAGATCTAGCAGGTCCTAAAAATAGAACCCAAAGCATCGAGAAGCTGTTTACACCTTTTAAGATTGGCTCATGGAGAGATCCAAAAGAGGT
>JAYEMD010000115.1:0-2729 GCA_034717895.1 Campylobacterota bacterium
CAATCTAGTTTTATTCTATTTTATGTTCTATATCACTATAAAAACTAATAGAATTATAAAAACTGATTTTGTCGCTACTCAAGTTTGTAATGCAACTTTCACGACGACCCACAAGCTAATTAATTTGCTTAAGCAAAATTAACTGCTTTCACCCCAAAACCGATATATTGCTTTTATAAACTCTCTATTTGTATTATATCATATAGATATGAGACTCATATAGCGACTGACCCCTTTTTGAAACTTTACACATACACACAAATCTCTATAAACATAAACAAAAGTTGAGTTAATAAAATCTATACCTGTTTCTATACCAAAATACCAACACTTTAAATACTCCCACTATATCACAACACATACCATAAACACATACCTCAAAGAGTCCTAAAACCCTAAAGAACCTTTTGATACCTCTGATTTGATTTTATCTGTACTTTGGCTGTACCATTCATGTACCAGTTTGTGATTTTACTGTTAGAATTCAGTATCTGTTCAATAAGTTAAAATCATAAAAACTAGCTATTTTATTAGATATAAATAAGGAAAAAAAACCATGCCAAAAGTAAAAATAACTAAGACATTCATAAGTAGAGTACCTATACCAAAGAGTAATAAGGTATGATATATAGACACAGTAGAGTTCCTTGAAGATATCAAGTACCAAAGACAGCAGATGGGAATTATAAAATCTAAAGCTCATGGTGTGCATTGTGGAAGATCAAGAAAGTTATCAGATATAAAGCTCTTAAAGGCTATATATCTTAAAGAACATGGATATACAAATCTACAGGTAGCAAATAAGTTTCACGTGAGTAGAAGTACTCTTTTGAGAAACCTTGCTGAGAAAAGGAAAGCTGGGTAGGGTGAACCTACTTGGCTTTATTGTTTTACTTCTTCTGGGTCTATATTCAAAAGTGTACATACTTGATTGAATATATCTTGTGCAAACTTATAAAGTTTTTGTGCATCTTCAAGGGTAGGTTTCCCATATGGAAGAAGTCCCATATCTCCTGGGTAACGTGAATCTATATATAGTTGATTGAGAGTATCAAGAGTATCTGACTCATCTATAGTTATCAAATCTGATACAGATTCATACAGCTTAAGTAAATCATGTTGATTCTTAACCTTGCCGTATTTGTGTTGAGCCAAGGATTTAAGTGATTTTTCTATAGCTTGTTGAGAATGAAAAGCTGTTACAGAACTTAGGTGCTAGGTGCTCTACGTTAACGATATATTTCATACTTTCTAAATCTAAATAAGCAGCTTTAAGCCATTCAATTTCTAGATTCATAATAGTACCCTACCTTTAGAAAGAACCTCTTGTGAAAATGATGTATTGATTTCATGAAATTTATCAGCCATGGCTTTGGTATGAACAATTAAATCAATGGCATATTTTTTTCGCATATCTCTAACAAGTCTGGATGCTTTTAGATATAGGTTATTGTTTTCTTTAAAGCTTTTAGGAATAAACTCATCTTTAGTAACAACATAGAGATCTATATCACTATCTTCATTTGGAGTACCATAGGCATAACTACCAAATAGTATTATCTTATCTGGATCAAGTGGTTTAAGACGTTCAACAATCTCATCTTTGATCTCTTCAATATCTACCATAATATCTACTCCCTTCTCTAAAAATAATTAAATCACATTATATGCTGTTTTCACCATTATACCATAAAAACTTGAATTTCTTAGTTTCGCCTAGAATATAGGGGTCATACCACTTTTTGAGACACCTTATTAAGATTATTAATAATCTTGACACAAAAGCCTCCTTTACAGAGTTCCCTTTACCCTTATTTCAGATACCACCTATCATAAAAAAGGTAAGGCTTTTAAACCTTACCTCTTTAACTCTGGCTATCTAAGAGTAACTAATTCTTAAATAACAAAGACTTTTGTGTTTCATTAGTATTTTATATTAAATTTTACTAAATTAAAATATAAAAAAATAATTAAGAACCTTTTTTGAAATTATCTTAAATCAATATGATATGCATAATGAATATAAACTTCGGGATTTGAGCCTTTTTTGAAACTAAAAATAAGATGATCTTTGGTATTATTTTTTATGCCTAGAAAACAAAGAATAACCGAACCTGGATTTTATCATGTTATTAGTCGTGGAGTAGAACGACGTAATGTCTTTTTGGAAGATGATGACTTTTATAAGTTTTTATGGATCTTAAATGAACAATTTAAAAACTACAACATAACACTTCATAGATATTGTCTTATGACAAATCACTATCACTTACTAATTGAAACAAAAGAATCAAATATATCCGATACTATGAAGAAACTAAACTCTTTATATTCTATATATTTTAATAAAAAGTATAACCGTACCGGACACTTATGGCAAGGTAGGTTTGCATCTTATTATCTCTATGATGATGTACAATTTTGTTATGTTTCAAAGTATATAGAAAGAAACCCCATAAAAGCAAATATGGTCAAACAAGTAGATCACTACAAATATCAGTCATTTTTTCAGTGGAAATATAAACTAGAACATTTTAAACTTATAGAAAACTCTAAAATATTTGATATGACATTTAAAGAGTATGAGGAGTTTGTAACTAGCGAGATACTTTTATATACTCATCATCAAAAAGTTTGTCAAACTCTATAGGTATTTCAGAGTATAGGGATTTCTTGTCTTGTTCTAGGTAGAGTCTTGTCTTTAGTATATTTTTAAAGTTTACTGGAAA
>JAYEMD010000116.1:0-2727 GCA_034717895.1 Campylobacterota bacterium
CTTTTAAATGATGAGCTCTTAATCTGGATTAATGATAAAGATAGAACAAAGAAATTAATATTGTGGGATTATATGAAAGAACAATTATGTATTATTGATAGTTAGTTTTAATTTAAAACGGTATTATCAAAGAGATAGATGATATCTTAGAAAAAGTTGATAACGGGTTTTATTTCTATACGGTTAAAGGCAGTTCATCAAATCCTATGACAAATAGTATCAAAGATAAGCTAAATCAATTAGTAACAGGTACAAACAGCCAACTGGAGATTTTGGTTAACACCCTTACAAGATACGGTAATAGTGATTTTACATATACCTACGATCTAAAAGAAAATGAAAATATGAACGGTAGTTTCGGTTCTTTGGTAGCTGCAAGTATGCTTATAGGTAATAATGTATCGGAACTTATAGGGATGATTGTAAATGCCGGTGAAAAGTTAAATACCGATACGACAATTTTGGAGAAAACGTCGGAAAACTTAGCAAAATCAAGTAATGAACAGGCTGCAAGCTTAGAAGAGACCGCTGCGGCACTTGAAGAGATCACAAGCACGGTTATAAGTAATAGTCAAAATATAAACGGTATATTAAATTATTCAAAAGAGTTAAACCAATCGGTAAATACAGGTCAAAAATTGGCAAACGATACGGCAGTATCGATGGATGAGATCAATACCCAAGTTAGGGCTATTAATGAAGCAATTTCAGTAATTGATCAAATAGCATTCCAGACCAATATTCTATCTTTAAATGCCGCAGTTGAAGCTGCAACAGCGGGTGAAGCGGGAAAAGGGTTTGCAGTTGTTGCACAAGAGGTTAGAAACTTGGCTACAAGATCGGCAGATGCTGCAAGTGAGATAAAGAACTTAGTACAAAACGCAACAATAAAAGCAAATGACGGTAAAAAGATATCTTCTGAAATGATCAACGGATATGAAGCACTAAACACAAATATAGACAATACGGTTGAGCTAATCAATGATATAGCAAGTTCAAGTAAAGAGCAACAGCAGGGATTGGAGCAGATTAATGATGCCGTAACTCAACTAGATCAAGCAACACAAAGAAATGCGTCTGAAGTATCAAGGATAAACAAACTGGTTCAAGAAGTTTCAATATTATCTTCCGATTTGGTAACGGCAGCAAGTAGGGCAAAATTTAAAAAAGAAGCAAGGGAGCAGGTTGATGATATAGAACTTGTTTTTAAAACAGCAAAATTAAAAAACGACCATGTGGTCTTTAAGATGACAAATTTCCAAAAACTAGATAAAAGAGAGTCTGTCTCCGTAACGGATCATCACAGCTGTAAATTAGGGAGATGGGTAGATGAACAAATTAGTTCAAATAAACCGTTTACCAAAACAAACTCCTGGAATCAATTTATGATAAATCATAAAACGGTACACGATAAGGTAAAAGAGTTTATGGATAAATCAGCGAACTATGCTTCAAACCAGGAGTTGAAAAAAATATCACAACAGATAGAACATGCGACAATCGGCGTATTTAACGGACTAAATCAAGTTAAGATAGAAAACGGGAAACTGTTAAGAGATGCAAGTAAGAAGTAGAGATGATAAATCTTATAAAAAGTAAATTGCGATATAAAATAATGTTTTTTTTATTTTTACTTATGACTTTAAGTTCATTTGCAACTATGTATATAACAACTCAAAATATAAAAAAAAGTAATATTAAATCAACCAAGAAATATTTAACAATGTTAAATCAGTCTATATTCCAAAGTTTAAGAAACTCTATGAATACAGGTGATCCTGCACAGATAAAACAAGCAGAGGAGCATGCAAGAGAGATAAACGGTGTAAAAAGTTTGCTAGTAGCAAAAAGCAAATCACTTATTGAGATCTACTCTCCGAAAGAACCTTTTACAAAAGATAAGGATATTATAAATGCTTTTAGAACCAAAAAAACATCTCTGTTTGAGTATACACAATCAGGTCATGATATGCGAATGATAAAACCTATGATAGCCACAACCGAATGTTTAACTTGTCATGCCAATCAAAAAGAGGGAGATGTTGTCGGGGTTATTGATCTTACATTTTCACTTGAAGATGATGATTCTGAACTGTTTACAACAATTTTAAATGTATTTATCACATCAACAATTTTGGGATGGATCACATTATTGGTTACATTTGTCCTTCTGAAAAAATCAACTAAGCCCATTGAAACATTGGAAGAAGCAATCAAGGCATTGACCAAAGGTAGTAATTCCGGTAGAAGTATCCATATAAAGTCTAACGATGAGATAGGTAATGTAGCTAGATATTTTAATAAATATATCCAAAAGATAAAAGATAGTTTAGACGAAGACGATAAGTTGATAAAAGAGGCTAAAATAGTTATAGAAACAGTAAAACACGGAGAGTATTCAAAAACTATCAAATTAAACACCTCAAATCAATCTTTGGAGGAATTTAAGGAAGGTGTAAATGAGATGATAGAAGCTACTAGAGAACATTTGACAAATATGAATTTAATCTTACAAGAATATTCTAATCACGACTATAGAAAAGAGTTGAAACTTGCAGGTATAAATAAAGGCAGTTTATTTGAAAAATCAATACTGGATATTTATAATGTCCCCACAAAAACAAACCACTTAGTTTAATATTCTTATTCCAAAAGTTAGAATAAAATATAAAATAAGTAAAAAATAGGGATAAATAAGATGAGTACAAAAAGAAAAACATATAGTGC
>JAYEMD010000117.1:0-2678 GCA_034717895.1 Campylobacterota bacterium
CTTGAAGACTTATATCCAATTGTATTAACGTTTGCAATATTATGTGACTCGTTGTCTAACGCTGCTTGATGTGTAGATAATCCAGAGATACCCGTCCATAATGATCCTACCATAATAAATCCTTTTTAGCTAATACAATAATTCTTTAATTGCCGAATATTCTTTTTTTATTGATCATAAAATCTTTTTCTTTTGATGTTATGGCACAATTGTTTTTTTGTTTTAAATTTATAAGATTTTCAAATCTTTTATCTAAACTCTCTTTAGATATATATGCTTTAGATTCATTATATACACCAAGAGGCGGCCAGAAGATCCATTGAACTAAACTTTTATTTTCTATACCTGTAGTTGAGTTTATACCGCCGTTATAATCTATAAGGTCAGCAATCTTTGTAGTTAGTTTTTTACAATCTAAGAGTTCATCATTATAATTGTGGGTTTCAAATTTTTTATAACTACACCCATTTAACAGTATTAATAAGATAAGTGAAATTAGTAAGATACTGTATTGTCGCATACGCCTTCTTTACATTGTTGAGTAGGGCATTTAACATTTGAACAGTTATCTGTAATTATATCAATCCCTACAGGTTCACTTACCACTACTTCTTGTTTTACTTTTTTCCGTGAACAAATATCAAACAAGCTACAATCTACCGGTTTGTATATAACCCTTGCAGTAGAGATAATAGCACCGGACTGTGAATCTAAAATTCTAGAGTTTATAAGAACACTCTCGTTTTCAAACTTTACATATGTACCTACTAATATATACTCTATTGATGGAACATGATCTTTTAGTTTTGATACATCTCTTGTTATATGAAACTCTCCGTCAGCATTTACGGATATTGCATCCTGCCCTCTAAAATCAGTAACATTGAATTTTCTTATATGTAGTTCATTGAACATACTTTCACTTAAAAGTCTACCGAAAGTAGTTGTTTTATTTAGTTGGTTTAGATCTGCAAATGAAGTTAATATAACACTTGTAGTTTTAGATTGGGACATATTTGAATTGAATAATTGATCAGCAATAGCTATAATAGCACCATTTAGATTTTGATAAACCTTTTCCGTATTTGCATATGGTTGATTATACTCTCTGTTTCTTACTGATTGTAAGGTGCTTTGTTTTTTTACGGTTTTATCACTTTTTACATCTGTAGTAAGTAAGTTATTTGTGTAGGTACATCCTGAAAAAAGTAGGATAAAAGTGAGTAGTAAAATGGATTTCATTTAAAAATAACCTTTAAAATTTATATTTTGGATTATTTTATAATAACTAATATAAATAAAAGGTTAAATGTTATTTTAATTTTTTGCAGGCAAGTTTATAATATTTATAAATATATCCTTATTTCCAATTTTGCTTATTCTTGAAATTGTTGGAATTAATGAAGCGCTCTTATCTTTCCCGAGTTGTACGGTATCATTATTTGTTATATCGGTAATTTGGATCATACCTTGCTTGAATTTTTTCTTATTATTGGTAATTTTGACAAGCTCTTCAACAGAGATACAGGCTAATTCATTATACATTATATATTTTGGTGAAAATACCATTGTGTGTTTATTCTCATTCATATCTCTTATTATAACCTTATATCTTCTTGATTGTTTCTCTTTATAGCCAAAGGGAAAAGCTACATGTAAGTATTGATCTTCACCTGAATTATCATATGCAAACGACAGATCAGAATTTTGTAAAAGTTTTAATATTTTTGTTTTATTGGTTTTCCCTATTAATATACTCGGATCACTTTCACTTGTGTAGTTTATAGCTTCTCCAAGTATCTGTTTACTATGTACATTTTCAAAAGCGATCATTGGTATGCTTGCTGTTTCCTGACCCTCAGTGTTAAATGAAACCAAGCCGCTTAGGCTGTCATTATCTACACCGTATTTTCTAAGTTTTGGATTAGAGATATCTTTCTCTACAAGTCTATTCCATCTGTCGACTAAAATACTCTTTTTAACTTTTCTTTTACTGTGTTCATTAAATTGTGCGATTGGATATATCTCTATATACCCACTTGTAAAATCTAAATTTTCTTTTTGAATCTCTTCAAGTTTAAATGATTTACCGTTTAATTCAACATAACCTTTACGGTAATCATTTTCTCTATAACTTGTAATAGAACTGTGTTTAAAAAGGTCTATCCCGCCCATTAGTGTCCCTAAAGCTGACGGATGATTTGAATCATCGTTACTTTTTAATATAACCTTCCCTTTTACCTGACATATATTCCCGGACCAGATATCACCCGGAGATAATAATATAGGTAAATCAACTTCATGTGAAGCGATACTCTCTCTAATAGTTACTTTTGCTAAAATTGAACTGTATTCGTTTGTATTCATAACTTTTATATTACTGCAAATGTCACCCTTTGCAAAATACAAAGGTGCCATTAAAAAATCACCTGTCATATCTGAAGCTATTTTAACTTCATTTTTAGCTCCATAGAGATTAATCCCTAATATTAAAGGTAATGACAGGGAAACATATTTAAATATTTTTTTCATAATTTTTACCCACTGTTATTTAATTAAATTCAAACTCTGATTTGAATATGTTGTTTTAGCGATTCTATTATCACTTTTTTTAGTAGAGCTAATTCTTATACTATTTCTTTGTGAAGAGTTATTTATATAATGGTTACTTGTAATAT
>JAYEMD010000118.1:0-2673 GCA_034717895.1 Campylobacterota bacterium
TGTTTATTTAGTTTGTAAAGTGTGTTGATATTTTGTTTATTTACTTTTTTAAATTTCATAGCTTAACACTCCAAAGCTTTTTCTACAGCTTTTTGTGCATGTATCAAAGTTGTATCATATACTTTTATATCTACATCTTCTTGTTTTATAAGCATCCCTATCTCAGTACATCCGAGGATTACACCTTGAGCACCATTTTTTATAAGTTTGTTGATGATATCTATATATTTTATTTTGGACTCTTTGTTTATGATACCCATACAAAGCTCATCATATATAATAGAGTGGATCGTTTTTCTATCTTTAGTTTCAGGTATCATCACCTCAAGTCCGTATGAAGTGAGCCTTTGTTTATAAAAGTCCTGCTCCATTGTAAATGAGGTACCTAATAGTGCTACTTTTTTAATATTGTCATCTTTTAGTTTTTGTGCCGTTGCGTCTGCTATATGAAGTATGGGTATTGAGATATGTTTTTCTATTTTGGGTACTACTTTATGCATTGTATTTGTGCATATAACCAAAAAGTCCGCATTTGCAGCTTCAATATCTTTTGAAGACTTTGATAATATATAAGCTGTACCATCCCAATCACCTTTATGTTGTAAAACTTCAATAGGTTCAAAATCTACACTTATCATAACGATCTTTGCACTGTGCAGTTTGCCAAGCTTTTTATTTACTGTTTCATTTATGATCTTGTAATACTCCAAGGTACTTTCCCAGCTCATACCGCCTAATAGTCCTATTGTTTTCATATGATTCCTTCAGATAAATATAGATAATTTATCATTCTATCCAATATATGTCACAAAACCGTCACAAGTTTTAGTTACGCCTATATTTTGTTTTGCTATAAGCATCTGATCTTTATACCACTTAGTAGTAACGAGCTTTGGAAAAGCTTCACACATGATATCTAAAGGCTCATAGTTCCACTCATTTGAGTTTTTTTGCATCTGCCAGGTTGTTTTCTTATATCTCTTGAATAGTTATCTTTTAGCAGTTGTATTATTTGTTCTTTATTCATATCTATCTCTACCCTTGCAACTATTTTACTTCCCATGTAGATTGCACTAAAAGAGTATCGTTGGAGTATATTTTTCCCTTAAAAATATCACCTTTTTTATAGTTGCCTACCCCTTTTGGAGTTCCTGTCATAATTATATCACCCTTTTCTATACTCATAAAAGAGTTTATCTCCTCTATCATCTCAAAGGGCTTGTATATCATAAGCTCATAATCGGCATGTTGAACTAAAATATCATTTATAAAAAGTTCAACTCTTAGCTCTTTTACGTCACCTTCAAACTTTACAAACTCACCAAATACGGCAGAGCCGTCAAAAGCTTTTGCTCTCTCCCACGGCAACCCTTTTTGTTTCATCTTGTTTTGTATATTTGCGTGTGTTAGATCTAGACCAAATCCTACAGCTTCAATATTTTTCCCATCCATCAAAAAACATATCTCACCCTCAAACCTTGTATCTTCATAAAAGTAGTGGAGGGTATCACTTATGGCAGAGTTTGGTTTGTTGAACACCACCATGCCATCAGGTGTTTCATTGTTTAGTTCTTTTATATGTTCTACATAGTTTCTACCTATGCAGATAACTTTAGAGGGTGTTGTTTTTTGTTCTTTATAATTTACAGTTTTCATATAATAATCCTTGTTGTCATATACTAATCTAGTTTGTCAGTCAGACTCTTCCCAAAAGCCTCTTCTATATATGGGGAGATCTGCCATTGGTTTTTAAACTCTTTATATTGATTAACAACTTTAGTTATATTTTGAGTTTCTTCAAAGAAAGCTCTTATCATAACATTTTTAGGGGTGTGCTCCATATCTATAAATTCAATCACTTGTGTACGATAACCCATGATCTCTAATACATTTGCCCTTAGACTATCTGTGATCAATGTAGCAAGTTTCTCTTTTATGATTCCATATTTCATCATAGGGATCATCTTTTCATTTTTGATTTTTTTAAGTAGTTCATGCTGGCAGCATGGTACTGCTAAAATAACTTTAGCTCCCCAGTTTACGGCTTTTGCCAGTGCTTCATCTGTTGCTGTGTTACAGGCATGTAAAGAGATCACCATATCTACATTTGTAAATTGATCAAACCCTTTTATATCCCCTTGCTCAAATCTTAGTTGATCGTAATTTAGTTTTTGTGCCAAGTTAGAACAAAATTTTATAACATTTTCTTTTAGATCCAAGCCTACAATCTCTACATTATATCCCATTTTTAATACAAGATAATCATAAAGTGCAAAAGTAAGGTATGCTTTTCCACATCCAAAATCTATAATTCTAATAGTTTTATTTTTATCCAAATAAGGGATACAGTCAGATACCAATTCCAAGTAACGATTTATCTGTTTAAACTTGTCATATTTAGAGTTTACAATTTTTCCTTTTGTTGTCATGATCCCAAGTTCAATTAAAAAAGGTGTAAGCTCCCCTTCGTTTAGAATATATTTTTTCTTTTTGTTATGAGAGGGTGCTTCAAATTTTCTAGTAGCTGCTTTTTTAAGTATCTTTGCTACCCCTTTTTTACTAACAAGTATTTGATAGTCTGAATCTACCGTATTGATAACTGCTTGTTTAAAATATGTTTCAATCAACTTAGCCATCTGGGATATAGCTTCATCGTTGTTTAGGTTTTTATGT
>JAYEMD010000119.1:0-12962 GCA_034717895.1 Campylobacterota bacterium
AAGTTCTCGCCTTACTCCACCTGGATAGATATACATATGATATACCCTTCCACCTGTAAGCTGCTCAAAAAGATCTAGTATCAAATCTCTATCATAGATACTCCACTGACCAACAGTGCCTAGTCCAATTGAGCCACTTTGACCTGCCATCCATAACATCTGCGCTTGAAGTCTAGCCATCTCTAGCACCATCACTCTTATATATTTTGCCCGTTCGCTTATCTGTATCCCTGCTAAAGACTCAACTGCTCTTGCGAAGTTTTCCTCATTTGGGTCTGGTTCTGGTACACAGATACGACACACTATAGTAAAAGCTTGTATAATTGTACGCCTCTCAATTAGCTTTTCAAATCCTCTGTGCAGATACCCCACATGGGTTGTAGCTTTTTTAATAGTCTCCCCTAAAAGGTCAAGCTCTACAGACATATTTCCAGTGATACCCGGATGTTGGGGACCGTGGAATATTTTGATAAGTTCTGTTTGCTTAGTTTCCATCATTTAACTCCTCTTGCTCTTGCACTTTTGAATTTTTAAGCTCTTCAAGTTCTTTTAGTTTTTTAGCTTCAGCTTTTCTCCTTTTTGTCTCAGCCTTTACATCTTTGTTGTCATCTCTTCCACCTTTAAAGTTATAGTGTTCATTTACAAAATCAAGAGTATCAAACTCCCGTCTAAGTGGTGGTATATCGCTCCAATCCTCTAATGCAAAATCACCTAAAGTGTCATTTCCAACAAACTCTATCCCATACATCTCATGCAGATCTCTCTCCATAACACAAGCTTGTGGGAATATATTTTGAAGGGTGTTAACTTTTTCATCATCTCTATTTATATCTATTTGTAGAAGTAGATTTATATCTCTTATTTGCGTTGTTAAGTTGTAGTTTAAAGAGAATATCTCATCCTCTATCCAATCGGTACAGCTTATTTGTACAAGTGTGATAAAACCATTTGAAGTAAGAAAATCTATACAGTTTAATAACTCATTATTCTCAATATTTATTTTAAATACTCTTTGATTTTTCTCTATAACATCATATTTTATTTTTATATTTTCTATCATCTGATTTTATCCATAGTGTTAAAGTCTTCCTGGAATACAGGGGCTATTTTGTCTTTAAACAGTTTTGTTTGATTGTTTTTATAAAACTCTGAGTTGTTTTTATATTTTTTATACCCTGCATCTTCATATCCAGATTTTACTTTCTCCTGAAGTTGTACAAATCCCTCGATAAGTGCTTCTGGTCTTGGCATACATCCATTTACAAACATATCTACAGGGAGATAATCATCTAGCTTTTTAATAGTATTATAGCTATCCCAATACATCCCGCCATTTATAGTACAGCTCCCTAAACCTATCACATATTTTGGTTCACTCATCTGTTCATAACTTCTAATCACCCTTTTTAGTGTCTTTGGACTACAATATCCTGATACTATTAAAATATCTGCTTGCCTTGGAGTTGCAACTCCAACCACTCCTAGTCTCTCTATATCGTAACGGCTTGTAAAAGTTGGCGGCATCTCAATAGCACCACACCCTGTTCCGTAAGCTAATACAAACATACTTCTACTATTAAACCAATCAACAGCTTTTTGAACAATAGATTGTGTACTTTTTAAAGCTTCATCTTCATTTTCTAAACTTTTTTGATAGCTTATAAAACCCTCTTCAATACTCTTCATCTCTAAATCCCTTTTTATATCCATAATAGTCCAAGAAGTCCTATAACTGTAGGTACTCTTACTAAAAACTCTACACTTTTAACTGTTGTAACTCTTCCATATACATTTCCTACAAACACAGCAGCGATAAAAAGTATAAATGTTTTTATAACTAAATCTATAAGAGTATCAGCCCCACCTAAAAATAGATTTACCATTAAAAGTAGTTTTGCAAAAGAAAAGATTGCACTTTGAGATAATGCAAGAGCTAAAAACTTACCACTAAACTCAGATGCCGGTCCACTATACACCTCTTGGGGAGCTCCAACCACATCAAAAGGTGATTTTCCCATAAATCCTAAAAACGATATAAATGCAGCTATAAATAAAAGCGGATGGCTAAAAGCGTTGTACCCATCACTTTGATTTGCCATAATCACACCTATATCTATAGTTTGGTTTGCTACCATAAGCCCAATAACAGCAATATAAAAAGGCAGCTCCAAACCTATAAGTCTTGTAAGTCCCCTTGTAACTCCCATCACACCAAATGGATTTGAGTTACTTCCAACACCTAGTGCATTTCCAAGTGGTCCTAAAACCATAAGATAAAGTACAACTATTAGATTTCCATAGGAACTCAATCCAAGCAAACAATCACTGTTATTTAAAAAAGGGATAAACAGTACTGTTAACATAGCCCCAGTTGCCATGATAATAGGACCTGCATAAAACATCCATCCAAAAGTTGTAGAGTTGTTTTTTGTAAACAGCTTTATACTATCAAAAAAAGATTGAGCGATACTAGGTCCAAATCTTCCATGAACTCTAGCAGATATATTTCTATAAAGCCCATAATATAAAAATCCAAAACCGTAAGCTAAAATAATCATCATTATACTATCTAAAAACATCAAAACCTCCATTTAGTTTACCCCCATATATAAAACAATCGTAAACAATCCAAAGGTTACTAATACAATGGTTTGAGTATCAAAGCTATAAAGTTTTTTTATCACAGTAGAGCTATCTTTTGTGATCGTTTCAACTATTTTCCAAAAATGTTTTGAGCTATTTTCTAAAATAACTTTAATAAAACTTATCCTTTTTAGCTCTCTTCCCATCCCATAACCGTAGTGCAGATTAGTACTCTCATCTGGTATCTCACCACAGTAGCTTATATCGTATCTATCTTTTGTTTTTATTGTTTTGTTTTTTAAACTTACAAATATAGCTAGGATAATGATAAATAAAACTGCAAAACCACCCATGATAGCCAATCCATTAAATGAACCAATAGATGTAGATAAAGTAAAGATATCACTAAAGATAATAGTATCTAAGTTTAGTGATTCAAGTATATTGTTAAACATAGGTCTAAGAATAGAAGGAGAAACACCTAAAACTATCAATATAATTGAAGCTATAATTTGTGGTATATAAAAACTAACAGGGATCTTTTTATAGTTTTCCTCACTTGTTTTTTGACCAAGATATATCCCATATACAAGTTTATAACAGTATAAAAATGCAGAGGCAGAGCTAAACATAACTGCTACTAAAAGTAGAGCTTTTTGTTCCTCTAAAAGTGTAGTATATATCAAAAACTTACTACTAAATCCACCAAGTGGTGGCATCCCTGCAAGTGATATAATACCAATTACTAGTAAAATAAACTGCAAAGGATAAGTATAAAGTAGCCCACCCAAAGAGCTAAATTTTGACTTTCCAGTGATATAGATAATAGCAGCGATATTTACAAACAACAACAACTTCGTAAAGGTGTGTATAATGGTATGGTAAAGTGCTGCTTCAAATGCACTATTTGATAAAATAGCTAAAATAGTGATGATATATCCAACTTGTGCAATAGATGAGTAGGCTAATAATCTTTTCATATTATCCTCATCTATTGCTTTAAATGTTGCAATTATAGATGTAATAACCCCCATGAAAGCCACAAATGTAAATAGATAAGTTTCTAGATACTTAAAAGTGATAAGTTGTGAAAAAAATAGTATAAAAGCAAATATACCTGCTTTTGAGATGATAGCACTTAAAACGGTTGTAAAGATATCATTTGACTGCTCATAAGTGTCAACTACCCAATGGTGAAACAACACTATACCAGATTTAACAAATACAGCAATTAGCACAAGTATAGATATAGCTAAAGTTATATGTGATGGTGTGTTTATAAAATCTATCTCTTGATATAGAAAACTTCCACTAAAACCATATATCAAAACTATACTAGCAAGAAGTGAAAAAGCCCCGGCAATATTAAACACAATATACTTTTGTAAAGTTCTTCTACTTGCTGTTTTGGCTATGATAAAGTAAGAACTCCATCCCATAACTTCCCAACCTATAAAAAATGTTATAAGATCTTTTGCATAAAATATAAACCCTAAAGATGAGAGTAAAATGATATGTAAAAGTGGTGATCTATTTCCGTTTTTCACAACAAATAAAGATAAAAATACTATTAAACTCAATCCAAAAAAAAGATTGCCAAGTGGTGTAATAGAGAAGTTAAACATTTGCAACCCCTTTTAAAAAGCTAGATGCTACTAATTGGCTTATATCTAAAAGCCAATTTGGATATACCCCTAGATACAAAATAGTAAATGCTATAAAACCTAAAGTTAGTTTTTGTACCAGCGGTATTTTTATATCCTCTTTTGCTTGATTGTCATATCTATATCCTAAAAGTCTGAAAAAATAAACAGCCTCAACAACTGAGATGATCAAGATAATAGCTATGATACTATACTGTTCTATAGATGCAAACCCTTTTAAAATTGTAAGTTTGGCTATAAACCCACCAAAAGGGGGTATACCTAAAAGTGATAAAAATCCAATGGTAAAAATTATTGTTAAAAATAAAGAGTTAAATTTTTTAAATATATCTATAGATGTTGAACCAAAGTGATTTTCTAAAATATCTAAAGATAAAAATAGCATCAGTTTTGAAATAGAGTGGATAGCTAGTAAAAATATAGCACCTCTTAAAATCTCAAGATCACCATAGGAAAATGCTAAAAATAACACCCCAATCTGACCTAAAGTTGAGTAGGCAAATATCCTTTTAACCTCTTTAGAGCTAAGTGCAGATATTTCAGCAACTATAAAAGATAAAATACCTATAAAAACTAAAAAGTTAAAATAGATAGGTTCTATGTTTAATATATAAGCAATATTAAAAAATACAAAGATATATGACTTTGATAATATTGAGCTAAAAAGTGCAGCAGCTTTAGAGCTAGAGCCTTGATATATATCTACAACCCAAAAGTTTAAAGGGAATATTTCAGCTTTTATACCAAACCCTATAAATAGTGATAGCAGCACTAAAAACTGAACTTTTAAATCTATAGTGTTAAAGTTTAAAGCGATAGTCTCAAGTCTTAGTGAGCCTATATTTAAGTATATCAACATAATAGCTAGTAGTAAAAATATAGATGCAACACCACCAATTATCATATATCTAATAGCAGCACTAAAGCCTTTTTTGTCTTTGTTTAAAGAGCTTAAAATATAAGCACTTATACTTGCTAACTCAAAAAAGATATAGATATTAAAAATATCACCACTAAGCACAAGTCCAATAACACTAGCAAGTAGTAAGTTGGTAACTATAAATATAGCCTTATCATTTTTATTTGACAAGTTGTATAAAGAAAATAGTAACGATACCACTATAAAAAGTGTTGCAAAAAAAAGTGATCCACTACTTGCTACAAATGATATACTTAAACTTGAATCAAACCCTATATTTTCAACAAGTGGTAATGAACCATAAAAACTAAAAACTATATATAAAAGTGTAATATTTAAAATTACAGAGATATATTTTAGGTAGTTTTTAAATAAAGGTGTTAAAAAAGAGACCAAAAGTGGTAAAACCACTAAATAAACTAAACTCATGATTTCACCTCTTTTAACTCATCCATCTTGTCTATATCTATGTTGTTTGTAAGTTTGAAGTAGCTTATAACAAAAGTTAAACCAAGAGCTAAAATAGCAATAGCTATAACAATAGTTGTTAATATCATAGCTTGAGGTACAGGATCCGCCATAGAGCTTGAAAAAGTTGTGATATCATTGTTTACTATTGGAGCTGTTTTTGATACTTCAAAGTGGTTTCCTATAAAATACAAAAACAAACTAGCCTCAGCAATACTAAGTGATAAAAATATTTTAAATAGATTTTTTTTAGTAAGCACTCCAACAATAGCAATAGCAAAAATGATAAAAGAGCCTATGGTAATAATAGTATGTAAAAATGAAGTTTCATTAAAAATATCAAACATCTTTAGCCTTTATAAAATAATTTATAAGCAAAATTATCTCAGATGCTACTTTTAAACCAACAAATATATAGATAAGTGGTATAACCCCGGCACTAAAAAGATTACCCGTCTCTCCTAATGGTAGAAAGTTACCAAAAAATCTATCCATAACTAAAACACCAAGTATCCCTGTAAGTATAAAGGCAGCACCACTTAAAGACTCTAAAAATGATATAATCTTGTGATTTAGTGTGATATTGTCTCCAAAAGCTAAAAATTTTAGTAAAAAAGCACTGGCAATAATAACACCACCTTGAAAACCACCACCAGGAGATAGATGTCCATTTATCACTATATATATACCAAAAAGTATAATAATAGGAAACAAAACTTTGACACCTATTTGAAGAAGTTGATTTTCATCTTTCAAAATATTACGTTTAAGTTTAGATTCACCAATAGCATAAGAGATACCAAATATAGATAAAAACAATATAGTAACTTCACCCAACGTATCAAGCCCTCTAAAGTATGTAACTACAGATGTAACTGCATTTGCACTTTGTGTTTGGGTCTCATTTATCTTTAAAAGCTCCATCCCCAATGAGTTTGAGGTGTGATTGAAGTTCAGTAAAATCCCAAGCAAAGTTACTATCATAAAAGATATAAGTAAAGAGGAGATGATAGTATGAAGTTTTATCTCTTTTTTTAAACTCACGACAACTCCTTTTGCTTTGTTTGTAAAAGTGCAACTAGTAAAATCACACTTCCTAATCCAGCACCTATAACAGCTTCAGTTAAAGCTACATCTGGAGCTGAAAAAAGAAAATATAAAATCGTAGCACCCAAGCCAAATCCCATAAAAAGTATCACACTATGTGCTAAATCTTTACTTGAAATTATTAAGAAACTTAAGAGTATAAGTGCTAAGAATATACAAAATATAATAAAACCTATCATTTTATATCCTCCATCTCATCTACTTTTGTTTTACTGTAAAAACCATTTTTCATATAACTGCTTTTTGCTATTATTGAAGATGAAAGTGGATTTGTAAGTAATATAAAAAGAGCTAAAAGAAGAAGTTTAAACCACAAAACAGGCTCTATAAATCCAATCCCAATTAAAACTAAAAGAGTTCCTAGAGTTGAGGCTTTTGTACCTGCATGCATACGAGAAATAGTATCAGGAAGTCTTAAAAGTCCAAGCGAAGCTAAGATAAGAAACAAAGAGCCAAAGAGTATAAAAATATACCCTATATATAAAGTTATATCACCCATTGTTATCCTTTGTACTACTCTTTGTATCATTTACCATATTGAACCTAGCAAAAACAATTGACCCGATAAAACCTATCAATGCAAACACAAAAGCAACATCAATATATATTGAGCTTTTGTAAGTAACTGACAATAGGGCTAATAAAGAGATAGCTATGATACCCATAGTATCAAAAGCTATAACTCTATCAAGTAGTAGTGGACCTTTTATAAATCTAATAAAAGATAAAAAAATCGCTGCCAAAATCAAAAATATTAAAAAATCTATCATATTTCGTTTATCGCCTTTCATATTTTGCGTATTATTACACTTCAAAGTTTCTATTTAATTACAACTATTTTTGTAACTGTTGTGTTGTCATTTAAAGTTATCATTCTAAAATTAATTTTGAAGGATAATTATGAAAAAAACAGTTTTGACATTTTTAGCAGGTGCAATAGTTATGGCTTTTGGTATTGTAACTATGATGCCAAGTATGATGATAGTTGAACATGAGAGTAAGTACTCAACAGTTGATGAAACAACCAATGCTTTAGCTGATTCTATTAAAGCAAACGGTTGGAGTGTAGCTGGTAAGATAAGAAATATGAACAAAACCATACAAAAACATGGGCTTGATTTTAGTAGAGAGGTTAGAATCATAGAGCTTTGTAAAGCAGAATATGCAAAAGATATGATAGCTACAAACCCAGAGATATCTACTATGATGCCTTGTGCCTGGGGTGTATATGAAAAAAATGGAAAAATTCTAATAAGTGCAATGAATATGGGTCTTATGGGTAAAATATTTGGTGGCAATATTGCAAAAGTCGTAGGTAAAAGTGTAGCTGCTGATGAGCACAATATCTTAAAGGCGGTTATAAAATAATGATCACAAGCTCTTTTGCAGGGTATGGAAGCTTATTAATCTTTTTTATAGCTTATCTTATGATAGCTTTAGAGGAGAAGATAAAAATAAACAAATCAAAACCAGCTTTATTAGCTGGTACTTTGATATATGTACTTATCGCTTTTCATTATAGTTTTTACGGAAAAGATATAGATAGCTTACATCACAATATAGTGGAGCTTGTATATGAGATAGCATCTATATATTTCTTTTTATTTGTTGCTATGACCTATATAGAGACACTTATAGAAAGAGGTGTGTTTGAAGCTTTAAAATATAAACTTCTTCTAAAAAGATACAACTACAAAAAACTTTTCTGGGTTACAGGGTCTATAGCATTTTTCCTAAGCCCAGTTGCTGATAATCTTACAACTGCACTTATCTTATCAACAGTACTTTTAACATTAGAACATCATAACAAAAAGTTTTTAGTTTTGGGAGCTATAAATATTGTAGTTGCTGCAAATGCAGGTGGTGCTTGGAGCCCTTTTGGGGATATCACTACACTTATGGCATGGACAGCTGGCAAAGCTAGTTTTGAACAGTTTTTATTGCTCTTTCCCGCTTCTTTTATAGGGTGGATTGTTACGGCATATCTATTGAGTGTCTATATCCCTGATGGATATCCTGGGGATAACAACAGCGGTGCTTGTAAGATGGAAGATAAAAGATATATAAAAAAAGGTGGTAAGGTGATCATAGCACTTGGAGTTTTGACTATCTTTATGGCTGTTTGTTCCCACCAAGTTTTACATCTACCACCGTTTTGGGGGATGATGTTAGGTCTGGCTTTTTTAAAGTTTTATTCAAGTATCCTTAAAAAAAGAAACGATGAGCATATACTCATCTATAAAAGGATGGCAAGTGTAGAAAATGACACTTTGCTTTTCTTTTTTGGACTTTTAGCTGCTGTTGGTGGGCTTAGTTATATAGGTTATATAGCTTCAATCGCTGAAGTTTATAAGGTGGTTGACCCATTTTTTGTAAATATTGGCGTGGGGATGATATCTGCTGTTATTGATAATGTCCCTGTGATGTTTGCTATACTTAAAGCAAATCCACCTATGGATCTATCAAATTGGCTTTTAGTAACCTTAACAGCTGGTATTGGTGGGTCACTTATAAGTTTTGGTTCTGCTGCCGGTGTTGGTGTGATGGGAAGACTTAGAGGTACTTATACTTTTGTGAGTCATATGAGATATGCTTGGACAGTTGCTGTTGGTTATATGGTCTCAATAGCTGTTTTTTATCTACAGTTTTATGTTTTTTACAAGATATAATTTAGTATAAATAAACAAATATAACTCAACAACTATTTAATAAAAGCTATTCCCATCCGATTTGTATCATACTTATAGTGTATAATTTCACCATTTTCGACCAATAAAATAGCTGTTTTTATTACATCCAAAGGAGCTATAAACCACTCCCTTGGAGTATGTTCTTTTTTATCTTCCCCTGTGATTTTTATATCTAAACAGCTATTACCAAAAAATTGATGCAATAGTTGTTCAAATTTTTGAGTGTTTAGATTGTATGTTTCAAATACAGATACTATTTGTACATCTGCCATAAGGTAGGTTGGTTCTTTTTTTGCATTTTTTATCCTATGTTTAACCTCTGTGGTACTGTATCCTACCTTGTAGAGGTTTTCTATATCTCTTATAGAAATATCATTACTTAAAGATTTCAATATATAAATATAGCCACTCAAACTATCATCTTTATTTACTTGACTAAGTTCATTTTCCACCTCACTATCAAGTTGACTTATGATATTTCCATCTTTATATAGCTCTGCACTAAGTGAGCGTAGAAGCATATCTGATTTTGTACCATTTTCAAAAATACACTCTAGCCTTGCATTTTTTACATTGTTTTGCTTTTTTAGTTTTCCTACCTTTGCTACATATCCAACTACCCCTTTTAAAACAAAAAACATCCCCTCTTTTATGAACCTTTCACCTTTATACTCCCCTATAATTCTTTTTTTATTTTTTAGGTCATCTTGTAGTTGTTTAAATAGTGGTTGGTATTTTTCAAAATCCTCACACTTTTTTCTACTTGCTATATATTCAGGCATAGTGGTCTCTTTGGTTATATTTTTAAGGGTAAATATATCATCAAGAGGGTCATCATCAAAAAAACAATCATCTCCTAAAAGATTAAAAGGGTCATCCTCTATTGTGTTTATATCATCTATAGCAACATCACTTTTATCTTCTAATAGTTCAAATTTATCAAGCCCTTTTTGTTTTAAAACTGCTATTTGGTTACTATCCTCTCTTATACCCTCTAGCTTTGCACATAAACTTCGCTCACCTCTGTCATTATTTTTATTTGGTTCACGACCATTTTTATCATAAAACTGATTTATCTCATGAAAAGCATCTATTACCATTTTTGGTATATCTCTATGGTTTGAAGCTTTTGCTTTTACTACTGCTAGATCAAACGGGTCATCTTCTATAGCTTCTAAAAGCTCTTTTTTACTATCTATCATCTTTATCTCTTTTGTCGTTTTTTAAATAATCTAACAAATGCTAACACATCTGCTAACTTTCTTTCAACCTCATCTTGCGAATTTTTGTCAGGTTCTCTTCCATGCTCTTTATAAAATTTATTCACATCTTTCCAATAGTAAGCAGCTTGGGCTTCATCTATTGTTGAGCGATTTACCTCTATATTTTCTTGGATAAGTTTTAGCATCTGTTTATTTACAGGTTTTGAAAGTATCTCATATGCTTTTTGAAATGGATTGATTTTATCTATAAGGTCGATACTTAACTCATCTAGGTTTATAAATTTTTGTGTATTTTTTACAAATATTCTATTGTTTTGCATATCCACATCTACACCTTTTAGTACACTATCTACTACTAGGTGTTGTCTTACTTGCTCTATTTGTTCACTATCAAGGTCAGGGTAGCTTTGCTCTATGATTTTGGGTATTAAGTCGTTGTTTATCACTTTTGTATCTATATTACTACCCAAAGTTTTTTCTATAGTTTTATCTGTTACGATTTTCTCTTTTAACTCCACTAGGTCTTGCTCTATGATATCTTTTACTCTTTTGCTACTTGGTTCTTGTAAGCCTTTTATCTTAAACTCACCTGCTTTTGGTGGGGTATTATCATCTGGTAGTTTTGTTTTGAACTTGAAATTTGGAGCTAACACTTGCTCCATAAGAAGTGATGCTGTAATAGCTTTTAACATATCATTTGTGGCATTTTGTACACTTTGGTTTGTAGCATCAGGTTGAGCTATGAGGTTTGTAAACTGAGCATGAGATTTACCCACACTATCTCTTGTAGCCCGTCCTATTATTTGGATAATCTCAGTTAGTGAAGCTCTATACCCTACAGTTAAGGCGTGTTCACAATATACCCAGTCAAACCCCTCCTTTGCCATACCAAGAGCTATGATGATATCTATATCATCTGCACTTTTTATATCTCGAAGATATTTTTGTATTTTTGTTCTATCTACACTATCATCAACTAAATCAGCAACTTTGAAAATCCTACCATCACTTTTTCTTGTGACATTTATAACACCTGTTTGTTTATCATCTTCCCAACTATCCCCTATAAGCTCAAGGATAAATCCAACCTCTTCATGCTTGTCTTTTGTAGATTCTCTTGAGTTGATATGTGGTATATGAATGATAGTTTTTTTATCTACATCAAACACCTCACCTATAGCCTCTGTGTATTTGCCTTGATAAAAGTGGTAACCAATACCAAGAGTTTTTAAATACTCATATCCATTTAATTGTTCATAGTAGTTATACTTAACCTTTTCAAATAGCTCTTCAGTTTCGGGTAAAAGTATAGGATGACTATCTCCCCTAAAATATGAGCCCGTCATAGCAAAGATATGAGCGGTGGAGTTTTCGATGATATCTTTCATCACATTTCCCAAGACACTAGCATCACTAGCACTTAGATGGTGAAACTCATCTATAGCTAAAAGTACATCATCAAAGCTTTTATCTTTTATCGTTTCAAATGCACCTCGTAAAGTTGAGTGGGTACAGATAAGTATCTTTTTGTCATTTAATAAAAACTCTTTAAATATAGCACCTTTTTTTTCACTAGATTCTATAGTACAAAGATTGTACCTTTCATCCACCTCCCAATCACTAAAAAAACCAAAGCTAGTAAGATTTGTACTGCCAAACGATCCGCCTATAGATTTTTCAGGAACAGCAACGATAACTTTTTTTAACCCTTGATTGATAAGCTTATCAAGTGCCACAAACATCAAAGCCCTAGATTTACCAGATGCAGGTGGTGCTTTTAGTAGTATATATTGATGGTCTCTTTTTTCATATACTCTTTGTTGCATCTCTCTCATACCAAAGTGGTTGGTATGTTTACTTGTACCTGTTTGGTTGTAGTTTACTTCTATTAGGTTGGTCATATTGTTTTTTCTCCTATTGACTTTGTTTTTTACTTGTGTTATAATTCAAGTCTAAATTCCTTCGGGACGACCCATCTTTTTAGATGGGGTTTAATCTAACAATTTTTTAAATTTTATTTTCATATTTTTAAAATCATATATACTCATAACCCCTATTTTATTTAAAAGTCTTTTTGTACTAAAAAGTCTCATTTGTGATAACAACGCTATATTGGTCATAACTGTATCTTTTTTAGTAAATTTAAATTTATAATAAAACTTACCCTCTTTTATCTTTGTGGATAATGGTATACCAAAAAACATACTTTCATTAAATCCTTTAACTATAACTATCGGTCTTACAAAGTCATCACCTTTTCCATCTTGTTCATACCCTATGTTTTTACCCATCTTCATATAAAATATAT
>JAYEMD010000120.1:0-12543 GCA_034717895.1 Campylobacterota bacterium
AAGCAGAAGTATAGAAAGGTTATTTAATATGAATGAGATAGATTTAGTGTTGCTTAAATTTTGTAAAAAAGAGTTTTAAGGTTGAGATATAACTACCTTATACTATTTATTAAAAATTAACCTTTATATCTCAATATCCTCAAACATTAACAACTATTAATACTATATTAATACAAATACAATACTATTACAACCATACACTAAAAAGGTAAAATTATATGAAAAAGATACTATTAACACTAGGACTAAGTGCTAGTTTACTATTGGCTCAAAGTGGAAGAGATATTATGGAAAAAGTACAGCAAAGAGATGACGGGGATAATATCATCACAAATATGCAGATGCAGCTTATAGATAAAAAAGGTCATAAAAGAGTAAGAGATATGAAAACTTACTCCAAGGAAGAGCACAGTGCTACCAAAGGTACAACTGATGCGAATGGTGAAGTTGAAAAAAAGATGATATTTTTTCTATCTCCTAGTGATGTAAAAGATACTGCTTTTTTAACTTATGACTATAAAAGTGATGAGAAAGATGATGATCAGTGGCTTTATCTTCCGGCACTTAATAAAACAAAAAGGATACCTGCATCTGACAAAGACAGCTCTTTTATGGGTAGTGACTTTACCTATAACGATATGACCGAACCAAATCTTGATGACTACACTTTTAAGATATTAAAAGAGTCAGTAGTAAAAAGAAAAAGCGGCAATGAGAAAGTTTGGCTAATTGAAGTTACTCCAAAAACACAAGAAGTTATTGATGAAACGGGATATTTAAAGTCTATTGCCTATGTAAGGCAAGATAACTATATGGTAACTCGTGCAAAATATTATCTAAAAAAAGCAAAGCGTATAAAATATATGGATGTAAAAAAGGTTGAGAAAATAGACGGTATAGATGTAGCAACTATAACAACTATGACAACAAAACAAAAAACAAGAACACTGCATAAAACTATATTGCTACAAAGCAATATCATGATGAACCAAGAGCTAAAAGAGGATATATTTGCCACAAGAACTATCCAGAAGGGGCTGTAAAAGTGTTACTTAGATCATTTTATGCTACTGTAGTTGTTGCAACTAGTTTATATGCAAACGACGGCTTCGATGATGAATTTGAAGATGGTGAGTTTGCTGATGAGTCTATAGAGCTGGTACAAACTACACCTGTAAAAAAAAGTGATCATAGATTAAACGGTTCGCTTACTTTTTCTACCAGCTACAACTATAAACATCATAAACCTCTAAACAATACACTTAATGATTTTAGAGGAGTTTCCAGTGCAAAATTATCTTCTGATATAGAGTATGGGTACAATATAGATGATAACTACAAATTAAACTCAACCCTTAAACTGCATAAAGATTTTATATATGACCTAAGAGATTATAACTACAAAACAACTCCAGAAGATTATGATAGTGATATTGATCTAAATGAGCTTTATATCCAAGGAAAACTATCAGATAAAACAGATATAACAATTGGTAGACAGATAGTTGTATGGGGAAAATCTGATAATATTAGAATAACCGATACTCTAAACCCTCTAAACAATACAACTCCGGGGATGGTAGATATCAAAGACCTAAGGCTTGGTACTGCTATGACTAAGGTAGATCACTATTACGATATATGGTCGGTAAGCGGTATAGTTATCCATGAAAATAGATACTCCTCTATTCCAAAATATGGAAGTGACTTTGCACTGTCAAGCCAAATATCGGCAAATAATATAAGTGTAGATGAACCATCTAACGGTATAAAGAACAGTGGAGTTGCCATAAATGTACAAGCTCAAATGCAAGGGGAAGATATAGCATTTTATGTAAGTAATAAGTACGCAGATAATACAAACTATAGATCAAATATGATTGGAATCGCTTACAATAAAGTTATTGACAGCTTTTTACTAAAAACAGAAGCGGCATACTTTGATAACTACGACAGCAGTACAGTAGATTCAAAAACAGATGGTTTGGTTGGTGTAGAGTATAGCGGTATAAGTGAGGGTAGTATCTCTTTAGAAGTTGCTAATAAAGATAAAAATATACAGTATGCCCTAAGATTTACACAAAGTTATCTAAATCAAACTTTAGACTTTACGGCACTTGCCTATATGCACGGTAAAGATATGAAAGAGGGTGGATTCACTAGATTATGGCTTGATTATGATATAGATGATTCCTTTCAAACTTCATTTGGTGTAATTTATTACCAAGGTGGTGACAAAGCAAATTTTGAGATGATAAAAGACAACGATAGAGTATTTGCTAGTTTAAAATATAGCTTCTAAGAAAAAGGAAGGCTTATTTTAAATAGTGCACCATTTGAGCTGTTGGCGGCATTGTTTATGGAAAGCATGACATCGTTTAGATTCACAAAAGCTAAAGTAGAACATAAATCACCTCCCTTCTAATATGATTATACAATATAATAAAGTTTTGAACCTTGATCTATATGAAGAATAAAGATAGAGTTAAAAGTAGATTAGTAAAAGCATATAAGGTTAAACTAATCTTTTTAGTTTATTATTTATAATAGTTTTATTTAGACTACAATTACACAAAAAAGGATCTAGTTATGAATCTAATAAAAATTCTTATACCACTCGTATCGTTAAATCTGTTTTTATATGCGGAGCAGGTTAAAGTGACGGAAGTAACCGAAATCACAAAACCTTACACAACAAAAGTTAAAGTTGGGGAAGATTGTTTTGAAGATACTGTTGAGGTGTATGTCAGGTGTCCGCAAACCGATACAAACTCTATAGGTATTGATACTTTAATCGGTACTGCAATCGGTGTTGCAATAGGAAATCAAATAGGAAAAGGAAGCGGTAAAGATACTGCCAAAGTAGTTGGGGGACTCTTAGGTGCATCAACTGCAAACAGTAATAGAAACAGATCATGTAAATCTTATGAAACTATTACAAAATGTGTTCCACGATATAATTATAAAACCGAGTATAAAACTATCGGTTATAATAATTGTGCAGTTATAGATGGTGTTAGGTATTGTAAGCAAACAAAAGAGCCTGTAACACACCTAAGAATAAAAAAGACAGTAACAGTTTACTAGCAGCAGGTGTTTTATATATGGGTAAGCAAGTGAAAAAATTATTACTTTTACTTATCGGTATTATCTTTTTTCAAGGTTGTACATATACTGTTACACATCCAATAGCTCCAAAAAGTATTGAGGGTCGTGAATGTGTACAACAATGTGAATCCAATGAATATCAGTGTAAACTAGAAGAGACTAGGCTAAATAAAACTTGTAAAAAAAGAGATAATCATAAACAAAAAGTATATGAAAGATGCTTGAATAACAATAAAAATATCTATAATGATATAAAAAGATATTGCAGTAAAAGAAAACATCAAAAACAGTGTTTTAAAGATCAGTTGGTTGTTTATAAAAAACACAAGATTATCAAAACCTGTATTGCACCTGCGAACAATTATAACAGATGTACAACAGATCTGGGATGTGGTTCAAGATACAGTAAATGTTTTATAAACTGCGGTGGAAGTTATTATTATGAAAAGAAAGATCTATTTTAATAATTTGATTTAGATCAAAAAATAAAAAAATAAATTCTGTTATGAACTATTCTCAAACCGCATTAGAACAATCTGAAAAGGCATCAAAAAAGCTGGAAAACCTTACTGAAGAGTTTGGAGATATTATAGATGAGCTTGAAAACAAATCAGATATAATAAAGCAGATAGATAAAAGTGAAGATATTGCTAAATTGTCAAAGATAGTTTCTTGAAACTATCCAAGGAATTTGCTTAAAATTTCTGATAACTTATCTTTTTTAATCGGTTTGGATAGATATTCATCCATCCCGGCAGCTAAAAATCTCTCTTTATCACCTTTGAGTGCATTTGCAGTCAAAGCTATGATAGGTGTATGTATAAGATCATTTTCTTTTTCATATTCAAGTATATGTTTTGTTGCTTCTATACCGTTCATATTTGGCATATTTTCATCCATAAGTATAGCATTATAGCTATTTTGTTTGAACATATCAACCGCTTCTAGCCCATTAGATGCTAGATCGAACTGTAAGTTCATCTTTTTTAATATCACTTTCATAAACATCTGATTTGCTTTATTATCTTCAACAACTAAAATTGTTCCGTTTAGTTTTATTTTGTCTGTTTTGTTTGTACTTTTTTCTATCTCTTTACCTATTTTACATGGAATTGAGAAATAAAACTTACTCCCCTTATTTTGCTCACTTTCAAGTTTTAACTCCCCTTTTAAGATCTTTACAAAGGCATTGCTTATACTAAGCCCAAGTCCAGTTCCTCCAAACTTTCTTGTTGTAGATACATCTGCTTGTGAAAAGGCTTCAAAGATACTGTTTTGTCTATCTTTGGGGATCCCTATACCTTGATCCTCTACACTTATATAAAGTCTATTATCAATGTAGTTTATATCAAGTTGGACTTTTCTGCCTGTAGGTGTAAATTTTATCGCATTTGATAAAAGATTTGATAATATCTGTCTTATCTTTTGTATATCACTATTTAGATACTTAGGTATCTTTTTACCTATATTAATTACAAAGTTTATATCTTTCTCTTTGCACTTTGCTTTAAAAAGTTCTGCTACTGTTTCAAACTCTTCAGTTGAGTTAAAGTTGATATTTTCTACATCTATTTTACCGCTTTCTATTTTAGAAAAGTCAAGTATATCGTTTATAATTGATAAAAGAGATTGTGAACTTTTATCTACGGTTGTAAGGTATTTTAATCTTTCCTTATCCTTTTCACTCTCTTTTAAAAGTCCCACAAATCCAAGTATTGCATTAAGAGGTGTTCTTATCTCATGTGACATATTTGCCAAGAATTCACCCTTGGTTTTTACCGCATCATTTGCTATCTTTGTTTGTTTTTCAAGATCTGTTGTTCTATCCTTAACTTTCTCTTCAAGTGATTGATTTAGTTTATAAAGTTCGTTATTCATATTGATTATTTTATTTATCATTTTATTGAAAATATTTATTAAAATAATACTAATAAGTACAATAAGGAAAATAGCAAGAATAGAATAGAAGATGATCTGCTTTTGAAAGTTATTTTGAATATCGGTTACATCTTGCAAAAGTAAAATAGTAGCTATTTTGTCATTGTTTAGATCATAAATACTGTTATCTTTATGTACAAAATATCGTTTCTCATCTATATGTACTTTTTTTGTTTGAGTTTCTATATTCAGTAATCGTGAGTTTTCCTCAATAAAGTCATCGGTAGAGGTTATGATGGTTTTATCACCTATAGAGCCCTCTTCAACATTATCAAACCAGGGAAACTTGTTATATTTATTTGTATCTATTAATATAGCTACATCGCTATTGAACTTATCTGAAACATAATCATTAACAGCGGCTATATTTATTCCGTATGAAACAAGTCCTATATGTTTATTATTATAAAAAATAGGTGAGTTGACCCTATAGTAAAGCCCTAGCTTCGTAAGCATAAAACCACCCACTTCTATTTTTTTGTCATTTACTATTTTCACCCCTTGAACTTTACTTATATCATCTCCATATTTATCAGGTCTGTGAGCTCTTAAAAATGCTTTATTAGAAGGTAAACTAAAACAGATGATCTCAAAGTTCGGTTCATCCTTTTTTAGTTGCTCAAAATAGGGCTGTATAAGATGATTTAAATTTTCTCTATCTCTTGCGGAAAAAGCTTCGATAACATCTTTATCATTTAGAAGGACTCTTAGCTTGTTAGAGTATTTTAATTTTAACTGTTCTATATATTTCATATATACAAGTTCAAGTTGGTTTTTCTTGTATAATAACTCTTTATTCATAGAACTCTTTTTTTCGTTAATCGTTAAATATAAAAATAAAACGGAAAGGAAAGTTACCAAGATTATGGTCGAAAAAAGTCCTCTGTTTTTTAACTGTTTAAATCTATTCTGCATAACACTATTATAACATTAAGGTAATGAACTAATAATGAATAAACAATACAAAAGTGAGAAAATGGTGAATGTTTTATCTAAATTTGAAAAAAATTCTTTATTTTTATAATTCCAAGTTGTATTCCGCCGTATCTCATAAGTTTTGCCAGTTTTTTCCATTGGCTTTTATCATAACATGGAGCTTTACAGGTTCTGCATTTTGGTTTTATATCATGCGGACACGCTTGAAGTCTATGAAAAGAATATTCTATAAGTTCTTTACACTCTTGGCAAAGTTCAAGTTCTATATTATAGGTAAAATTTTTATATTTTAGATGAGAAGCAAAAGGAACTTGATCTGTATGTTTATCTTTACAATAGATGCTAAAAAATTTTTTTAGAGTCTGGGCTTCACTTGTAAACTTTTCATTAGTCATTATTTTATAGTTATCACTTTATCTATATTTTTAAATATCTCTTCAACTCTTTGCTGCCAAAGTTTACCGAAGCTTATTTTCTCCTCTTGTGTTGCCGTTCCTTGCATAATTTTACCCATAAGCTCTTTTTGCATTGGATTTGAGGAAATAGAGCTTGGGTCATATATAAGCTCTACACTTTGCTTATTATCAACTCTTGTAAGTTTCATATCCGAGGTGATATTCCCATTGAATCTCATTAGATTATCTCTTGCAAAGTTTCCGTTGATACCTTTAAAGCCTAAAGTTTCCGTAGCACCCGTGATCTGAGTAACTACGTTGGCTATCACACCTGCAACCCCATCTTTTGAATCCTCCTTAAAGAAGACTTTAATATTTCCCCTGATTGGTGTATCTTCTTTATATAAAGCTTTTAAACCCTCAAGACACATAAGATATGCACCTGCAACCGTAGGACAGCTGTGTCCTGCACTTTTTACTATATCAAGGTAGCTAAACTCCACAACTCCTTTTTCAAAGGTTCCTAAAAAACCTGCTAGGGGGTCTTGTAGTTTTATAGTTTCTACAGTGTTAAAAAAATCAGGATATTTCATGTTATTTCATTGAACATGGACTAAGTCCTGTTTTAAAGAACATAGCTGTTACTGTATCCATAGATTGTATATGTTGTATAAGCCAAGCAGGAAGAGTCTCTATAAAATATTGTTTTAAAATTTGTATATCGCCTGTTTTTTCCCATTTTTTAAAAACATTGTCCATAGTTGCCAAAGCATTGTCGTGTTCACCTTTGTGAAACGGATATGGAGGGAACTGCTTTTGCTCCATCATAATCTCTTCACCTTTAAAGTGCTCAACCGTATGGTCAAACCACTCTTTATATTTTTGATTGAGTGATTGTTTGTTTTGTTTATTTGGTTCCTTTTCATAAGCTAATATAAGTTCAAAAAGCTCATTGATTATATCTATATCTTCAGAATGTACATCATTCATAAACTCCATTGCAACTATCGGCATATTTTCTTTATCTATTAACATCTGTTTCCTTTAAAATTTTGTCATAGGTGCCCTATATTGTTTATGGGATAATTATATCAAAAAAATAAAATAAAAAATTGATTTATATCAATCTTATTTGGTATAATTCATTTATGATAAAACAATTAAAGCAAATAGATATTTTTAAAGAGTTAGATGATATGGAACTTAGGCAAATAAGTGATATAACAACAACAAAGAGATTATCAAGTGATAATATTCTTTTCTATGAAGGGGATGAATCGAACTGTTTTTATGCACTTTTAGAAGGGCATCTAAAACTATATAAAACAGGTATTAAGTCAAATGAGATAGTACTTCACTATTTTGTAAATCCAACTATGGTAGCAGAGATGGCAACACTGGAAAATATAAAATTTCCCGCAACTGCAGCAGCTTCAAAAGATGATACCCTTGTTGCTATAATTGATAAGGAAAAATTCTTAAAAATATTAAAAGATAACAGTGACTTCTCTTTTCATATAATCAAGTCATTGACTAAAAAGATAAAAAATCTTGAAGTAGCTATAAACAGAAATCTTATCTTTGATGCTACAACAAAAGTATGCTCTATGTTAAAAGAGCAGCCTGATATATTTCAAACAAATAAAAATAAAAAAGTAGCTTCTATTTTAAATATGGCACCTGAAACTTTGTCAAGGACTGTTACAAAGTTAAAGAAGCTGAATATAATTGATAATGATCAAAAGCTTATCAATGAAGATAAGCTTGATATGTTTTTACAGTTTTAGATATCTTTTATACTGTTTCTTATTTTTAAGAACTCATTAAGATGTTCAAAGAATATATCAATTAAATCAGGGTCAAATTGTTTCCCTTTTTCCTCTTTAAATAGTTGGAATATCTTTTCATCATCCCAAGCTTCTTTATAGCATCTGTCACTTCCTAGAGCATCAAACACATCGGCAACTGCTACTATTCTGCCGTATATATCAATATCTGTACCGCTTATACCGTATGGATACCCTTTCCCGTCATATCTTTCATGGTGAGTCAAGGCAACAGTTGCAGCTATTTTTAAAAGTGGTCTGTTTGAGCTTTTTAACATCTCATAGCCTTGCAAGGTGTGTGTTTTCATAGTTTCAAACTCATCATATGTAAGTTTGCCGGGTTTATTTAGTATGGCATCGGGTATCGCTATTTTACCTATATCGTGCATAGGTGTTGCCTGCTTTAGCATCTGTGCTGTTTTTTTATCAAGACCGTAGTAGATTGCCAAAAGATAAGAGTATTCTGCTACTCTTTTTACATGGTTTCCGGTTTCTAGTGATCTGCTTTCACCTATACTTCCTAATGTAAAGATGATCTCTTTTTGAATCTCTTCTATCTCTTTACTATCGGTTATATCCTCTCTAACTGCACTATATCCGATATGTTTGCCCTCCTGTGAGTAGTATGGTTCAACTTCCGCGTGAACCCAGTAGGAGGAGCCGTTTTTGTTTTTGTTCTTCACCTCCCCATACCATGTTTGTTCTTTTTTTATAGTTTTCCACATATCTTTAAATACCTCTTTTGGCATATCGTCGTGTCTTACTAAATTATGGTTTAGACCTATTAGTTCATCTTTTCTATAGCCGCTTATTTTACAAAAAGCACTACTTACATCAGTGATGGTTCCTTTTAGGTCTGTTCTTGAAAATATTACATTCTTATCATAAGTATCAAGTAAAGATTCAAGTTTGTTTTGCTGCTGTTTTATTTTTTTTGTTTTTTTCTCCACATCTTTTGATAACATCTTTACATAAAGTCTGTTTATAAAAAATAGTGATAAAAGTATAAATACAATAAGAGTGATACTTAAATAGTTAAAGTAAGATGCTTGAAACTCCGATACGGCTGAATTGTCAATATCGCTTTTTTTGATAAAGAAGATAAAATATCCCATATCATTACCTTTTACATCTTTTATCTGATCTGTAGTAACGATATAATCTTCAAAGAAAATATACTCTTTTATAAATAAAAATTTATCTAAACCCTTTGTTTCAATTTTTTTCATCAATGTTTTTGATGCATTTTTATTTGCCACATAATGATTTGATATAAACAGCCCCGTATAAGGTTTGATGAATCTATATGTATAATCCTCTTTTAACACCATTATAGGCTCTATACTTTTTTCTTTAAGATGTTCGGCTATCTGGTTGAATTTGGATATAACTTCAACAATACCTAAAAATTCACCCTTATTAAACAATGGCAGTATAGTTTTAAATGTCATATCAAAACGACCTGTACTTATAGTTTGTCTGGGTTTTTGATCTAATAGCATAGCAGCCAGGTCTATTCTTGCTTTTTTTATAGAGTCACCCACTTTATTTGTCCAGCTTCTATAAAAACTAAAACCATCTTTATCTATAACTTGTATCCAAAGGTCTTTGTATCCGCCGTAGTGCTCTATCATCTGAATAGTTTTTTTATGGTTAATCAAGGTTCGGTCTTTTTTTATAAGTGCTTCTATTAGGGTTTTGTCTTTGCTTATTAAGTATGTCAAAGCAGCGGTACGTCCATGTTGAAGTTCTACTTCCCTTTGAAAAAACTTTTTTACCTCAGTTGCTTTTTTTAGATTTACTTTATGTGTAATATCTGTTATGTGTTTTTTATAATAAAAATTGTGAAATGTTAAAAGTGATATAACTATAATTAATATTGAGAATAGTATTGTTTTTTTCATTTATCTTCTCCAGTTTAAAAAGAAAAAAAATTATATCATAATAGAGGTAAATAATAAAATTATTTTATCTTTTTTCTATTTATTATTTATATCTCTTTAGTTAGCTGTTTTCATAAGTATATGAATCATATCCAATAATGGCAGCTCCAAAAGAGGTTGTTATTTGTGGATATTTCGGTATAAAGATCTCTTTGGATAGCTCATTTTCTATTGCATAAACCAAACCACTGTTTAGAGCAGGACCCCCGTCAAAGTAGATATTCTCTTTTACCCCAACCCTTTTTACTAACTTTACAACTCTTTTTGCAATAGAGTAGTGTACACCGCAAACTATATCCTCAACACTGTGGTTATTTCCAAGAAGTCCTATTATCTCGGATTCTGCAAAGACTGCACAGGTGCTGTTGATTGAAAGTGGAGTACCATCAGCTTTAAAGTGATGCTCCCCTAACTCCTCTACCCCGATCTCAAGATTCATAGCACAGGCATCCAAGAATTTTCCCGTACCTGCCGCACATCTGTCATTCATGGCAAAGTTGTTTACGTTTCCCTCATTGTCAAGTGATATTGCCTTGCTGTCCTGCCCGCCTATATTGATAATAGTTTTTATCTCTCCGTATTCTTTAGCTGCTGCTCTAGCCCCAACTGCATTTGCGGTTATCTCGCTTATATTTTCATCCGCTTCTTTAAAAAGCTTTCTTCCATATCCCGTTGCAACCGTGTAAGCGATATCTTCATCTTTTATCTCTAGCTCTTTTTTTAACTCCTCAAGTGTCTGCTGTGCATATTTATAAAACATACTGCCGCTTCCGCTGATTCTATGACCAACTAGCTCTTGCTTTTCATCTATTATTGAGATCTTTATAGCAGTTGATCCTATATCTATCCCTGTAAAGTATTTCATTTTTTCTTCCTGTTTTTTATTTTTAATGATTCTATAAATGCTTCAACTCTGGTACTTAACTGACCATGTTGGCTAGGGCTGTAGTCGCTTTCAAGATAAAGTATAGGGATCCCCTCTTTCTCCATAGCAGCCAATACACTTCTTTGCTCCATCTCATATACGGTACATCCTGCAAATGCCTGATAGATCACACCATGGGCAGAGTGTGATTTTACTAGTTCAATTACACGTCTTATTCTGTCATCATTTTTTGTAAAAATAGGGCAGGTGCAGGCTTTTAGGTACTTATCTGCAATAGAGTCAACCATATCATTTACAAACCACTCGTCAACGGCAACCATATCGTTGAACATTCTGTTTGAGCTGCAGCTCTCATCTGCAACTATAACTGCATCTGACTCCTCTATAATTAGCGGTATTTTATAGTTTGGAAAAATAGGGGGTGAACCTGTGTAAACAATCCTTGGGCTTACTTTACCTGCTGCGTTTACTCCATCATTTACCCTTTGTTCAAGCTCTGCTACAAGTTTTTCAGTTGCTGTTATCCAGTTGTCTATCTTGTCAAAGAAAAAGGTATTTGTTACTACAAACATATCTTTACCTAAGATAGGTACAATTTTTTCTTTTCGTAGGTCGTTTAGTTTATGGTAAAGTAGTTGAGCATATCCTATTTTTTGAATTGACTCTTTTAGGTTCTTTCGTGTAAGTTTTTTACCTGTCTGCCTCGATAGGTGGGTAGAAAACTCCCTGATACTTCGCCTAAAATACTCACGGCTTACCTCACTCTCTTTAGTTCGTGGGAACTCCACATCAAAAAGATCATATCCAAACCCCTCTATGGTAGAGCCTGCTTTTGTTTTTTGATCACAAGTTGTAGGGGAGTAGATCATATCAGGCTTATCTGTAAAATTACCCGATGCCAAGTGACCAACGGTTGCTTTTACCATAGGGCAGGCTTTTTGCGGAAGCAGGTCACTACCTATCTCATCATCAGTATAAAACCCGTTACAAAGTCTGATTGGTACGCCGTCAAGTGCATAGATGATCTCACTTGGTATCTGGATACACATAGTTCCAATTTTTATCTTTTGGTTATGAAGTTTTTCACCCTTGCAGTAAACTTTTTCAAGAAGCTTGTAAAAATAGTTCATAGCCTTTGGAGGTTCTTTAAACTCCTCTTTTAGCTGATTTAAAACTTTTACAGCTTCCATAGCCTTGTGTCTGTTTTGTTTCTCTTTTGGAGATTCTATTTTGTGTTTCATCTTATTTGTCATCTTTTTTCTCTTTTGGGTTTGATTCTTTTAACTTACTAAAGTCTATTTTCTCATCAAATGTTAAATTGCTAGGTCTTTGTATCCTCATCCGTTTTATAAATCCATCTTTTGTAGATGAGAAGGCTCTTATATTTATACCGTTTTAAATTAAAACTAACTATCAATAATACATAATTGTTCTTTCATATAATCCCACAATATTAATTTCTTTGTTCTATCTTTATCATTAATCCAGATTAAGAGCTCATCATTTAAAAG
>JAYEMD010000121.1:0-2546 GCA_034717895.1 Campylobacterota bacterium
CGGTCTAAGGCATTTATAGCATCATTAACTTGTTCTATACCTCGTAATTGTTCTTTACTTGCCAATTCAGCTTCATTAATAAGTTCTATAGTTTTAGATATATTTTCATTTAACACCTTATATCCGCTTATCATCTCATCACTTATCTTTTTACCGTCGTTTGCTTTTGTCGTGGCATTTTGAACCAGTGTTTTTATCTCATTGGCAGCTTCGGCACTCCTTGAATCCAAGTTTCTAACCTCTTGTGCAACTACTGCAAATCCTTTTCCCGCTTCTCCGGCGGTAGCTGCTTCAACTGCCGCATTTAGTGAAAGTATGTTTGTTTGAAATGCTATTTGGTCTATTACAAAGATCGCTTCATTTATAGCATTTACTTCATCATTTATCTCATTCATAGCATTTGTTGTTTGATTAGCTAGTTTTTCACCCCTTTGTACAGACATTGTAACTTGGTCCGCAAAATTAGACATTTTTACTACATTTTCCGTATTGTGAGATATATTACTTGTAATCTCCTCTAAAGATGCTGCCGTTTCTTCTAAAGCTGCTGCCGCTTTATTTGAGTTTTGGTTTAAGGTATCTACATTTTCTAATAATATATCACTACTTCTATCCAGTGTTAGCCCGTTTGATTTATTCTCTATTAACATTTGAGTTATATTTTCTTGCAACGTATTAATCCCATCAAACAACAATTTAAAATTTGCTTGAACCGTACCGGTATCAAGTTTCTCTAAATAATTAAAATTGGAGTAAAATTCTAATATACGAAGAATCTTAGTAAAATGTGATTGTAAATTATCAACTAAAGAGTTGATAGTTTTACTGATATAGTTTAGTTTATCATTTGAGGTATTTGAGTGATATATTTTATCTCCTATATACCCCATAGCTATTTTTTCTGAAATCAACATAATTTCACCAAAAACTTGTAGCTCCTCTTCCCTTGTTGTCATAAGAATATTTGCTATATTTTCTAGTTTTTCTTTAACTTTAGCATTAAAACCATTGTATTTACAATCATCTAATTGTAAAGAGTTTAAATCCCCTTTTAAATAAGATTCAAAACTTTCCAAAATATTAAGTATCTCATCATTCCCTTTATTTTTAAATAACATATAAATAACTCAAACTAATGTTTTATAAAGTTTTTCTGCTTCAAGTATCTCTTGATCGGTCGGTTTAACTCTAATTGATATATATATTAATTCTTCAAGGTCATTTTTAGAAGAGTAAACAGTAGCATTTACCCAATAATATTTTCCGTTTTTTGTTTTATTTTTAACTATACCTGTCCATGTAGCTCCACTTTTTATAGTTCTCCATAAATCCTCAAATGCCGCTTTTGGCATACTGGGATCTCTTACTATATTGTGTGGCTTATCTATTAATTCCTCTCTTGAGTATCCGGAAATATTGCAGAAATCACGATTTGCAAATATAATATTACCTTTTGCATCTGTTTCCGAAACAATCATAATCCCTTTTGATAATTTAACTTCACTATCCATCTTTTTCCCTCATATATTAATTTATCTATTCTACAATTAGATTGTCGCCGAATTATCGTAATTAAGAAAAAAACTATTTATTTTTTAAATTATATTTTCATAACTATATTCTCTTTTCCTATAAACTCTTTTTCATTCGTATCATCTACAACCACTTTTGCTATTGTATCAGTTTGAACTGCTACATCATGTGTTTGGGAAGCTATCATAGCATTTTGTTGTGTTTGTTGATCCAGCGAATTTACAGCATCGTTAATTTGTTCTATACCTATAAGTTGCTCTTTTGAAGCTACTTCTACATTGGAGATTAATTTTATAGTTTCAGATATGTTTTCATTTAACACCTTATATCCGTTTATCATCTCATCGCTTATCTTTTTACCGTTATTTGCTTTTTCTGTAGCATTTTGAACCAGTGTTTTTATCTCACTTGCGGCTTCCGCACTTCTACTTGCCAGGTTTCTAACCTCTTGAGCAACTACGGCGAATCCTTTTCCCGCCTCACCTGCGGTAGCTGCTTCAACTGCTGCATTTAGTGAAAGTATGTTTGTTTGAAATGCTATTTGGTCTATTACGGATATCGCTTCACTTATAGCATTTACCTCATCATCTATCTCATTCATAGCGCTTGTGGTTTCACCGGCTAACTTTTCACCTTTAGAAGCTGAATCTGTAACGGATGAAGCTAGTTGAGACATCTGTACAATATTATGTGTATTACTCGAAATATTACTAGTGATCTCCTCTAAGGCTGCCGCCGTTTGTTCTAGTGCCGCTGCCGCTTCATTTGAGTTTTGGTTTAGTATATTTACATTTTTTAACAATATATGACTACTGCTGTTTAACTCTGTACCGTTTGTTTTATTTTGAATTAACATTTTAGTTATAGAATCTTTTAAGGTGTTAATTATAATGTCCTCCTTTGTCAAGACCACTTAACTAAACATTCTTATTCCACCATTCTATGACACTTTTTGTAACAATTTATTATCTACATTATTTATAGCTTTAAAATATACCTCATTTGGTGTTTTA
>JAYEMD010000122.1:0-12343 GCA_034717895.1 Campylobacterota bacterium
AACCTCTTTTAGTTCCTCTTTTATATCAGTAAGCCTGCTAAAACTGCTCCAGCCCCCGTGTAATGATAAAAACTTATCATCATTCATATCATATAAAAGATCAATATCACTATCTTCATCAGCATCGCCTCTGGCGTAACTGCCAAAAAGTCCAAGAAGTATCAAGCCCTCTTTTTCATATACTGGTTTAAGTTCTTTTAGTTTCTCTATTATATATTCTTTAGTCATATTAAAATTTTACCTAAAAAAGTTACTTATATCAACCGCCTGTTTCATAAAAGGCTCGATCAGATTGGTTCTCATCGCCCCATTTGTTTTTCTCAGGTTTGTTTTTTAGTACCTCTTTTAAGATACTGGCTGCTTTTTTTATATCTTTTTGCTTTACTGCATCTGCGATGCTCAGTGCATCTTCAAAATAAAGACACGGTATCAAGTAACCTTCAGCTGTTAATCTTATACGATTACAGTCGTTACAAAAGTCATCCAAGTGTGGCTCTATGATACCAAACTTATATCCATCTTTCAATTCGTAACTTTGAGAAGGACTGCTCCCTACTCTGTCAAGTTTTTCAAAGTTGTATTTTTCTTTTATAATATCTTGGATATCTTCTGAGGTTAGACCTTTTTTTACATTTGCATGTGAGTTTTCCATAAACTCGATAAATCTTACCTCATACCCTTTATCTCTGCAGTATTCAAGTATATCTAAGATCTCGGAATCGTTTACATCTTTCATAGGGACACAGTTTACTTTTACACCCATACCTACTTCGTGTGCTTTGTCTATACCTCTTATTACGGCATCTAAAACATCTTTTTGTGCAATATGGTGAGCTACCTCTTTTTTTAATGAGTCAAGAGATACGTTTATCCTTTTTAGACCTGCATCTTTTAGTGTTTGAGCAGCATCTTCAAGTAAAAAGGCGTTTGTTGTAAGTGCAAGGTCTACGTGTGGTGCATAGTCGCTTATCATCTTGATAAAATTCTCAAGACCACGTCTTAGTAACGGCTCACCGCCTGTTATCCTTACTTTTTTTATCCCCTCGTCAATTCCAACCTTTATAAACTCAAAAAGTTCTTCATAGCTTAAAAGATTCTCGTGAGGCACCCAAGAAAAAGGTTTCTCAGGCATGCAGTATTGACATCTAAAGTTACATCTCTCAGTTACGGAGACCCTTAGATAATCAACTACTCTGTTGTGTCCGTCTATTAACATAAACTACAGATCTTGCTCAATGATCTTTTTGAATGTAGTGTAGTAGATCTCACTTGCTTCTTTTAAAGATTTTTTGATACCGTTGATGCTGATCTCATCACCGCCAGTTGAACCAATCTTAGTGCAGTCTACATTGTGTTTACCTACAAGTTCTTCAAATGCCGGTTCATCTTCATAAGAGACCTCAACTATAGCTCTACTTAATGATTCAGAGAAGATATCTTTAGTATCTTTAAGCGGCATAGTTACTTTTACACCTGTTTGACCAACTACTGCCATTTTGGCTGCTGCTATTGCAACACCACCGACATTTACATCTTTTGCAGATCTAAGAACTCCCTTTTTGTTTGCTTCAATAACTAAGTTCCATAATCCAAGCTCAGCTTCAAAATCTACTTCAGGGTGAGTTCCTGCAACTTTACCGTACATCTTTTTCATATAAAGTGAACCACCGAACTCTGACTTAGTCTCACCCAAGATATAAAGCGTACTTCCATCTTTTTGGATACAAGATGGTAAAACTTTATTCATATCGTCATTTACACCAACTGTTGCAATTGCAGGAGTCGGGAATACACCCACACCGTTTGTTTCGTTGTATAAAGAAACATTACCACCGATAACAGGAGTATTTAGACCTTTACAAGCTGCTTTGATACCTTCACAAGCCTCTCTAAACTGCCACATAACCTCAGGGTTTTGAGGGTTACCGAAGTTTAGACAATCTGTGATAGCTTTAGGTGTTGCACCAGTCATAGCTACATTTCTTCCAGCTTCCATAACTGCAGCTGCCGCACCTTTTTCAGGATCGATGTAACAAAGTCTTGTGTTACAGTCAGCACTCATAGCAAGAGCTTTTCCTGTTTCTTTGATTCTTATAACAGAACCGTCAAGTTTACCGGGACCTTTTACTGTGTTTGTTTGTACCATAGAATCATATTGATCATAGATAAATGACTTATCTACAACTTCCACATCACTGAACATTGCATCAAAAGCATCTTGATTTACAATAGCTTTGTCAAGTGTAATATCTTTGATAGTTTTTAAGTACTCAGGTTCGGCAACCGGTCTATCTAGTACCGGAGCTTCTTCTGATAATGGCTGGATAGGTATATCAGCACACTTCTCACCGTGCCAGAACAGTTCCATATTTCCGGTATCTGTTACTTCACCTATTACAGCTGCGTCTAATTCCCACTTAGTAAAGATATCAATTACGGCTTGTTCACAACCAGCTTTAGCACAAATAAGCATTCTCTCTTGAGACTCGGAAAGCATAAAGTCGTAAGGTGTCATCCCCTCTTCTCTTGCCGGAACTTTGTCAAGATCCATTTTCATACCGGAACCGGTTCTACCTGCCATCTCAAATGATGAAGAAGTAAGTCCCGCAGCACCCATATCTTGAATACCTATAATAAGATCTTCTTTAAACAGTTCTAAACAAGCTTCCAGTAGAAGCTTTTCAGTAAACGGATCACCAACTTGTACTGTTGGTCTTTTAGACTCAGAGTCTTCGTCGAATGCAGCAGAACTCATCACTGCACCTCCTAGTCCGTCTCTACCTGTTTTTGATCCTACATACATAACAGGATTTCCGATACCCTCAGCTCGACCTAGGAAGATCTCGTCAGATTTACAAATACCTAAGTTAAATGCATTTACAAGGTTATTACCTGCATAACACTCTTCAAAGTTTGTTTGACCACCGATAGTTGGAACTCCCATACAGTTACCGTACCCACCGATACCTTCAACAACACCTCTTAAAAGGTATCTATGTTTTTTAGCAGTTTGGGAATCACCCTCTATACCTGCAAATTGAATAAGGTTCATAGATGCAATCGGACGTGCTCCCATTGTAAATACATCTCTCATAATACCACCGACACCGGTAGCCGCGCCTTGGTAAGGCTCAATAAAACTCGGGTGGTTGTGTGATTCCATTTTAAATACTGCTGCGTATCCGTCACCTATATCTATAACCCCTGCATTTTCACCGGGACCTTGGATAACCCACGGAGCTTTTGTTGGGAAACCTCTTAAATATTTTGTACTTGATTTGTATGAACAGTGCTCAGACCACATAGCCGAGATGATACCTATCTCAGTATAATTTGGCTCTCTACCTAACATATCTACAACAGTGTTGTATTCCTCTTGTGTCATTGAGTGTGCAAGTGCTATCTCTAAAGGAGTTTGTTCGCTCATAAATATTTACCTTAAATGTCTAATTTTTAATAATTATATCCAAATTAAAGTTATGCAATGGTTAAGTAATTTATCAACTATTTACCCTAGGTGCAGTATAATAATTAAAAACTTATTAGGAATATTTATGTTTGATATTTTAGCGGACAGCAGTACAAGGATAAAAACCGGAATTGCGCTTGTGGCGGTTCTTTTGATAATCGGTCTTATCGATTCGGTATTTTTAACTTGGGTCTTATTTGGAACTTTAATGATGGTAGCTTTAAATGAAAGTTTAAAGTTATTTAATATAGATGATGACAAAATATATTTGTATGCGTTTATCCTTTGGATTGCCGCTTATATCTACCCTAAACCTGAAGATCTTGTATTTATAGTGGGTATAGCATTTGCATCTATTTTAGCTTATACTAAAGAGTTCAATAAACAGCTTTTCATCCCTTTAATGTATCCTGTTGCCTCATTCTTATTCCTTTATTCTCTTTATTTGTCATTTGGAATGGAATCACTGTTATGGCTTCTAGTAGTTGTTGCAGGTGCCGATATAGGTGCTTATTTTGTCGGTAAAAGTATGGGTGCTACAAAATTTTGTGAAACTAGTCCAAACAAAACACTTGAGGGTGTAGCGGGCGGTATTATCACTGCAACTATTTTAGGTGTGACTTTTAGTATTGATTCCGTAGGTTTCTTTGCGGCACTGTTTATCTCTTTTGTTGTTGCTTTAGCATCAGTTTTTGGTGATCTTTTTGAAAGTTATCTAAAAAGAGAAGCAGATCTAAAAGACAGCGGTGATATATTACCGGGGCACGGCGGGATACTTGACAGAACTGACGGATATCTTTTTGGGGGTATTGTTATGATTGTACTTTTAAGGCTCTTTGTTTAGATGATAGTTTTAGGATGTACAGGCTCCATAGGGGTAAATACTTTAGAGATCGCCAAGCAGTTTGATCTTCATATTGAAGTGTTATGTGCAGGTAATAATATAGCTTTACTAAATGGACAACTACAACACTTCAACCCTAAAGTTGTAGTTATAGCAAATAAAGAAGATATAGATAAAGTAGATCACGAAAATGTACAGGCAGGAGATGATGCTATACTAAATGCGATAGAGAAATCAAGCTCAAATATAGTGGTAAATGCTTTAGTTGGGTTTGTGGGACTTGCTCCCACACTAAAAGCCATAGAGTGTGGTAAAAAAATAGCCTTGGCAAATAAAGAGTCCCTTGTAGTAGCAGGTAAATTTATAGATACTTCAAATATCACACCCATAGACTCTGAACATTTTGGACTTTGGTATTTAATGGATGAAAAAAAAGATCTTGATTCACTTACCATTACGGCAAGTGGAGGAAGCTTCAGAGACTATCCTTTGGATAAACTCTCATCTGTTACTGTAAAAGAGGCACTAAATCATCCAAACTGGTCTATGGGAAACAAAATAACAATAGACAGTGCAACTATGACAAACAAACTATTTGAGCTAATAGAGGCTAGATGGCTTTTTGGTACAACAAAATGTGATGCCATAATTGAAACAAAGTCTATTATCCATGCGATGATAAACTTCACCGATGGAAGTACAACGGCACACCTTGCACATGCTAATATGAAACTTCCAATTGCTTATGCACTTATGGGTAAAGTAGATACACCGATATTAGACCAAGTGGATCTTGTAGCACTTCAAAACCTAGAATTTAAAAAAATTCAAAAAGAGAGATACCATATCTGGGAAGTTAAAGATGAACTTCTACACAACGAAAACTTAGGTGTTGTACTAAATGCGGCAAATGAGGTGGCAGTTGATAAATTTTTAAAAGGTGATATAAACTTTCTTGATATTGCAAAAATATCACTTGATGCCATAAACAAATTTCACCATTCTAAACTAAACAGTGTAGATGATATATTTGAAATTGATACACAAGTAAGGAGATACTGCAATGGGTGATATGATGATACCTTTTATAATGCTTTTGATAGTTACGATTGCACTTGTGCTTGAAAGAAAACACCATGAAGATAAGATCGTGGATATCTATGAAGAGAAATTTAACAAATGGAAAGAGCACCACAGTGACGATGAAGTTAAGACTAAAACACAAAAAGAGCTTGTAGGGCTTGTATTTTTAGAAGATGAGAAACTGAATATTGAACTTTTAGATAATAAAGTACAAGATAGACTTGAAAGAAAAAAATACAATATAAAGGGTCTATCGTGAAACTTTTAAATATTTTTATATTTTGTTCAATTTCACTCTTTGGTTCAAACCTTATAAAAAGCGGCGACTTTGTAATAGATAATGAGCATAAACTTATGTGGCAGGATTCAAAAGATAATATATATAAAATAGTTTCACATATAACGGCACCGGAATATTGTAAAAATTTAACACTGGGAGGTTTTTATGATTGGAGAGTTCCTACGGTAGAAGAGTACAAATATATCATAGATAAGACAAGAGATGATGAGATAATGATAGACAAAGCATTTAAATATATACTTCCCGTTGGATACTGGGCTAAAGATAGACATTGGAGAACACTTGGCAAATGGGGTTATTATATATTCTTTAAAAGTGGTACTGCATACATTGAAAATAGAACATATCCAAAACTTGTAAGATGTGTAAGGGATTTAAAATAATGGGTAAAAAAGTATTAATTCTTCATGGCCTAGGTGGTAGTGACTATCCACACTGGCAGGCATGGACTGCCTCAGAACTTATCAAAAAAAACTATATTGTATCTTTTCCAGCACTACCTAACAAAGATCAACCAACGCTAGATATGTGGATGGAAACTTTAAAGAAAGAGTTTGATCACTTCAAACCTGATATAGTTGTTTGCCACTCACTGGCAAATATATTATGGTTTCATTTTGTTTCTAAGTATAATATCAAACCTATAGAAAAGCTAATGCTTGTTGCTCCCGTTAGTCAACAATGTGATATAGAACAGATAAAAAGTTTTTTCCCTTATCCAATAGTCGATGATCTAAAAGCAAAAGAGATAATAATGGTAGGTAGTACCGATGATCCTTATATAAGCGTAGATGAGCTGATGGATCTTCAAGCTAAATTAAATATAGGATTGAAGATCTTGGATGATGCAGGTCATATTAATGCCTCTAGCGGTTTTGGAGAATTAAGCTGTGCCGTAGATTGGATAGAGAGGGAAGTTGAATGATTTTAAGTATTTTCCTCACAAAGGTTGCGGGATTACATGTCCTCGAAGCTAAAAGCTTCTGCGAGATAAATCGCTACGCGATGTATGAAAATAAGGTTATAATATGATTTTAAGTATAGAAAGCAGCTGTGATGACAGCTCTATAGCTATAACAAAAATAGATACTAAAGAGCTTATATTTCATAAAAAGATATCACAAGAACTTCAACACAGCGTATATGGAGGGGTAGTTCCTGAACTTGCCGCAAGACTTCATATTGAAGCTCTTCCTAAAATATTAGAAGAGTGTAAACCATACTTTAGTGAACTAAAAGCAATAGCTGTTACAAATGCTCCAGGATTGAGTGTAACGCTTATGGAGGGGGTAACAATGGCAAAGGCACTTAGTCTTAGTCTGAATCTTCCGTTAATAGCGGTAAATCACCTTAAAGGTCATATATACTCACTTTTTATAGAAAAAGAAACTGATATTCCATGTAGTGTTCTTCTGGTATCAGGGGGACATACCCAGCTAATTGAGGTGAACTCTTTAACTGATATGAGAATTATAGGAAGCAGTATAGATGACAGCTTTGGTGAAAGTTTTGATAAAGTCTCCAAGATGTTAAATCTTGGTTATCCAGGTGGTCCCGTTATACAAGAAAGAGCCAAAAACGGTGATGCACAAAAATATGATTTTCCAATTCCTCTTAGACAATCACCAAAAATAGAATTCAGCTACAGCGGTCTTAAAAATGCTGTTAGATTAGCTATAGAAAAAGAGGAAAATGGCGACAACTTAAATGAAAAAACCATAAATGACATTTGTGCTTCATTTCAAAAAGCTGCAGTTGAACATCTAATGATGAAACTAAGAAAATATTTTAAAACAAATCCAATGAATAAATTTGCCATAGTTGGAGGAGCAAGTGCCAATACTAAGCTAAGAGTTGCCTGTGAAGAGTTATGTAAAAAACACAATGCACCTCTTTTGTTAGCACAGCTTCAATACTGTAGCGATAATGCAGCTATGATAGGAAGAGTTGCAGTGGAACAATACCTAAATAAAGATTTTGTAAATATAAATGATATAGATATAACAACAAGAATTAAAAGTCAGAACTTTTAATTCTTTTGAAAGAACTTTTTCCCACTTTGTAAAGATATACAGGATATATTATACTACCATCTTCAATTTTTAGATCTTCAAAAATATTTATATTGTTATTTGTCAAATAATAAGTACCGACCAATACTGAATAATTAACCCAATTATACTCAAGATCATTTCCTAGAAGCTTACTGTATTGTAGTATATTTTCCGGTATATGACCTATAGAACTTGCCACGATCATATTTTCCCTATCATGTTTTTGCGTAAGTGATAAAATTGATCTTTTATAATTAAGCTGTGTAGACAATACCTCTTTAATATTTAATTTATGTGCTCTAAATTGAGATAGGAGAATTGAGCTTTTTATAATTGCGGTATTCAAAAAAACAGTTGAGTTATCAAATAGTTTCTTTTTCTTTAAAAAAGAATCATATTTTCCATTGTTATTATCCACTGTTTTATGATAAAGAACATCTATATGATCCATCTTTTTTCGTAAATAATAGCCTATTGTATTGTTGTCATTTAAATTGACAAGTTTTCCATCTTTTGCATAAAAAGCTAATTTCTCTATCTGTTCTTTATAATCAATTGCTGCACATATTATCTCTAAATTACTATCTATATCTAAATTTTCTATATCAATCTTATTAACTAAAGGGAGATATAGAGTGATTTTATTATTTGGTATAAAGTTTTTAAGATATTTTACATTCTCATTGGTTATCATCAAAATTACACGCTGGTGATTATTCTCTTCTAGTTTTTGAAAAACATCTATTATATTTTCTTCATTTTGGTATTTTATATCATATATAGTAAGTTTTATATTATCTGCAGCATATAGTAAATACCCATTCATCGTATTTACAGCTTCTATAGCGTATTTACCTATTTGTAATGAAGGAAGCACCAATGCTATATCTTTATGACCGTACACACTTGGCTGAAAAAAACCGTTTTCAACTTCAGTTACCTGAGTCTCTTGTTCATAAGCTTTTATATCGGATGCTTTATAGGAAAAAGTTTCTACTTGTTTTACCTTACTGCATCCTGTAATAAAAAAGATCATTGTTATAATTATAAAAACATTTTTCATCTATTATCCAATCTTGATTTTATTTTTTTTAAATTGTTGTACACTTTATCTTTAAAAGAGGGGTTCTTTGACAAAAATATAGGGCTTACAAGCGGTATTATTGTAATGCCGTTGTAATTATATGTATTTCCGCTTAATTCTAAGATATTGTTCTTTATTCTTGTAAAATGATCCAAACAATCACCAAGTGTAAATATAATTTTTGGTTTTGATATATCTATTTGTTTAAAGATATAATTTATACATATCTCTATCTCATTTTCATAGGTTACATTATGATTAAAAATCTGACATTTTAAAATATTCGTATAATAAATATCATCAAGATCAAATTCAAAAATATCATTGACTATATGTTCAATTATTTTCTTTGAATTATTATCGTAATAAACAGATGAATCATTGGAGATAAAATATATAGAACCGTAGATGTTCCCCATACCTGATTTCTGTAGAGCTCTATTTTTTGATAAAGAACACAAATCACAATTATTAGAATAATCCAAAAGATCATTTAAATCATTTGGAAGATGCTCTATATTAGTTTTCATATCTTTAAATAAAACTATTTGCTCAATATAATCAAATCCAATATATTTATACTTTTGTAATAGTTCCAATATTAGATCTTTTTCATTATCTTTCATTGTGAGATTGTACAAAAAATGCCCTTTCAAGATCATTTGTTCCAATTATTGGAACAAAACTAAAATTTTTATTGACTTTTGTTCCAATTATTGGTACAATTTCGGATATTTTTACAAAAAGGAGATGTATGACAGCACCAAACAGTAAAATGGGACCTAGTTTGAGAAAGCTTGAATCGGATCTTGAGGTGAATAAAACGACTCTACATAACTGGAAACAGAACCGTCCAAAGTTATATGAGTTTATTATTGAATCGTATCAGCACAAAGCTGCTTTAAAAGAAAACATTATGTTTTTGATTGATCAGAAACAAAATTTAGAAGAAAGAATAAAAGAGGAACAGACTAAGGTATCTTAGTCCTCTTTTATTGTTTGTACTTAGAGGTATGAAGTTGTAGATCGATACGCTATATTAATTACAACTTCATATATGTGGGTATAAAAAAAGGCATCCCCGGCAGTTAATTTAATTAACCGCTAGAGATGCCTTTTGTATTTATAAGTAAACTATACTATTTACTTGTATCTATGTGTAATTCTACCTTTATCAAGAGAATAAGGTGTTATTTCAACTTTTACAGTATCACCTAATAAAATCTTTATATAGTGCATTCTCATTTTACCGGATATATGACATAAAACCACATGTCCGTTATCTAGTTGTACTCTGAATGTTGCATTAGGTAAAACTTCAATAACCTTACCGTCTACAACTATAACATCATCTTTAGCCATATTATTCCTTTGTATTATTAATTTGTGTTAGTATTTTTGCTTTACCGTCAACTATAGCAACCTGATGCTCATAATGGCTTGTTCTTAAACCATCAGCACTTCTTACCGACCAATTATCTTTAGGATCAATAACAGGTTCTTCATCTTTTTGACAAATCATAGGTTCTATACAAAAAATCATTCCATTTTTTATTTTAGGACCCTGCTTGGGATTTGGAGAGTCTAAATAGTTAGGAACTTCAGGATCACAGTGGGGCTCTTTGCCTATACCGTGACCACAAAATTTTATCAAAGGTACATAACCTCTGTCAAGTATAAAATTTTCTAAAGCAAAACTTAACTCTTTAAATCTCATCCCCTCTTTAATGATATCTATTGCATAGTATAAAGCATCTTTACTACACGCAATTAACTCTTCATCTTCTTTGCTTATTTTACCAATAGGCATAGTAATTGCAGCATCACCGTACCAACCGTCAATCTCACTTCCTATATCAAGACCTAATATATCTCCCTCTTTTAAAACAGTATCATCTGGAACACCGTGTATAATAACTTCATTTAGTGAAGTACATACAGCATTTGGGAATCCATATAAACCTTTAAAAGCAGGTCTGGCACCAAGTTCATTTAAGAACTTATCACCCATAGCATCTACTTCTAAAAGTGTCATACCCGGCTTTACATTTTCTTGAAGATATTTTAAGGTCTTCGCAACCGCCTGACCGGCGGTTTGAAGTTTTTGAATTTCGTTAGGTTTTCTTAAAGGGATTGCCATAACTACTATAAGCCAACAGCACTTAATGTGTTGTATTTATCAGAATATTGTTGAGCTTCTATTTTTCTCATAGTGTCAATCGCAACTTGTACAACGATTAGTACAGCGGTACCACCGAAGAAAAATGGAACACCCATAGCTTTAACAATAAGCCAAGGAACAGTAGCAACAACACCAAGGTATACAGAACCCCAGAATGTTAATCTACTTGCAGTTTCGTTTAAAAACTCAGCAGTACTTCCACCAGGTCTTACACCCGGTACAAATCCACCTTGTTTCTTTAAATTTTCTGATATATCTTTTGCATTGAACGTAATTGATGCATAGAAATATGCAAAAAATACAACAAAGAAAAAAGTTAATAGATTAAATGTATAACTATTAGGATTCAGATAATCTGAAAGAGCCATTAAAGTTTCATTTTGTGTTCCTTGTAAAACCGTTGCAGGAAACATTAAAATCGCACTTGCAAAAATTACAGGAATAACTCCACTAAGGTTAACCTTAATAGGAATATAGTTCATAATTCTTTTATTTTGATTCTGCATCATCACTTTTCTACTGTAAGATACAGGGACTCTTCTCTCACCTAACTCAACATAGATAATCGCACCGACTGTTGCTAATATAACAACAAGTATTGCAATTACAGTTAAGAAACTCATTTGACCGCTATTAACAAGATCAACAGTACCACCTATTGCACTAGGGATTGCCGAAACAATACCTGCAAAGATAATTAAAGATATACCGTTTCCGATACCTCTTTGAGTAATCTGTTCACCTATCCACATAAGCATCATAGTACCTGCAACCATAGATATTGTCGCAACTGCTATAAATGTATTCATATCGATCATAATAGCACTTTGACCTGCACTTCCGGTAAGAGAATTAAGTCCCATAGATACACCTACAGCTTGAATAAGTGTAATACCGATAGTTGCATATCTGATAATCTGCATATATTTTTGCATACCGTCTCGCTCTTTTTTCATTTTACCTAAAGCAGGGAATGTTGCAGCAAGAAGTTCCATAATAATAGAAGCAGTAATATAAGGCATGATACCTAATGAGATAATACTTAGTCTTTCAACAGCGTTACCACTGAACATGTTAACAAGTCCTAAAGCATTGTTTGAGTTTGTGTCGAAGAATTCTTTTACGACAGTTAAGTCGACCCCAGGTACCGGCACATATGCCAGTACTCTGTATATCAAAATAAAACCTAATGTAATTAGGATTTTATTAAGTAAGTCTTTATTCATGGTAATTATTTACCAGTTGTAGTTACATTTTCATCTTTTATCTTAGATGCAACTTCTTTTACTGTCGAACCAATTAGTTTAACTTTAGTTACTTCTTTAG
>JAYEMD010000123.1:0-2482 GCA_034717895.1 Campylobacterota bacterium
AGATTTTGATTTTTAGGGATTAATTCTTGCCACTCTTTTAATGTATAATGATTGTTTATTTTTATTCTTTTTGCCATAAGTTATTATAGCATAATTAGTATTTAGTTATGTTTTAAAATGGTATTAGTATATCCACATGAAGGGCATCATTTTCAGGACAAGCAGCCACACATTTCATACAAAGAATACAATCATCTCTTAGTATATCTTCACTTTTTACATCATCGGCTATATCTTTGATCTGCATATCACAAACAGCGTAGCAGTCACCGCAGGTAGTACATTTTGAGCCCTCTTTTTTTAGCTTAAGAAGCGCAAACTTTGAGAAGATAAATTGAAAAGCACTCATAGGGCAGAAGAAACAAAAAAATCTTTTCTTTACAAAACTTCCAACTATAAAAAGCCCTGCAAATATAACACCGAGTGAAGTTAAGATCATAGTTGTTTTAGATGAGAAGTTTATACTCCACTGTGAAAAATCTCCCGTAAACATAGGGCTTATCACTCTTGCAGGGCAAATCTGACAAAATGCCCCCGACCATTCACGTCCCAGTAGTCCCGTACCCATAAGAATAGGTATAAGGATAACGATTGCCAACATGATATATTTTATCTTAGATAGTTTTTCAAAGTTGTTTTGTGAATAGCTACCGTATCGTATACCTGTTTTTTTTCGCAAACTCGTTATCCAGTCCTGCATAGTACCAAAAGGGCACATATATCCGCACCAAAATTTATTGAAAAAGAAGAACCAGATTATAAAAGTAATCAGTCCCGTTAGAACCGTGACACCTGCTACACCAAGAAGTACATTTGTCGGCATTGCCAGCTGATGCTGTAGCGGCATAAAGTAGCAGGCAGCTCCGCTTCCGTCGTTATAGGGACATGAAAAAATAGGTATAGAGGATCCAAGGTCAATTGCTAAATAACCTCCATAGATAAAAAGGATAAAAGTTACTAACTGTATCCAAAACCTTACTTTGGTAAGGTTCATATTGTTTATAGCTTTTTGTATTCTATTGTTCATGTTTAAGCTCTTCATGTTTTAACTCGCCAAATGGTTTTGTTCTGTTTTTTCTATATCTATATATAATTATTCCGGAGATTAAAAGTGTAAGGGTAAGCAGTATTAAACCGTAACCGTAAGATTTGTATTCACTGTCACTTGGGTAAAATGAAGCCGGGTAGGTTAGAGTATATTTTGTATTATCAAACTTTTTAGAGTTTAATTCACCTTTTATATTATCCCTATAGTTAAGTGCTATTAAGAACTCACCCTTATGGCGTCTGTTAAACTCGCTCCATTTTGGGAAATAATCTTTGATGATCTTAAATGCGGCAATACCGTTTTTATCTGTTTTTACAGTTTTTGCCCACCCTGTATTTATGTAGATTGTAACATCTGCGTTAGATAAAGGCTTTCCATTAAAAAGAGCTTTGAATTTTAAACTATCCCCCGTATAGTGTCTGTAGTAAAAGCTCTCTTCCCTTTCATCTCTTAATCTGATAAGATCAATTTTATGATCTTTGTTTACAACTGCATCGCTTGAATTTTCTGTATATTTATCATCGGTTCCATGCTTTCCACGCAAGTATTCAAGCTTTGCAACTCTATGGAAAAGAGTGTTGTTTTTTATAGTTTTATTTGTTGCAAGAAGTGTATAGTAGCCGTTTTTCGGTACTTCAAAACTAAAAGAGTCACATTCTTTTTTTGAAGATAGTTTGCTTTTTAGTTGTTCTTGTGCCGTATCATATGCAGTTATATCAAATGGAAGTTTTGAGATACACTGTTTCTTTTGTATATCTTTACCAAATGCAATGTAAGCTTTTTGGGTTGCTACTGCTCCCCACTTTGGCTTTTTGACGGAGTGTCCACCGTGCATATGACCCATACCGCCCATTTTCTTTTTTTTCATAGCTGGATTGTTTAGGCTGAAATATAGAAGGTCATACTCACTCAAGCTTTTAGTTTTTCTTGAATGAGTTTGAGGCTTTCCCTTTTTAAAATCCTTTAGAGCTTCTTTATATGCATCTTCATAACTCATAACCTCTCCATCGAACGCTAAAGAGAATCCAATAGCCTCATCTTTTGAACTAAAGGCATATTTACTTATCATACTCATAGTGGCTTTCTTTTTACTTCCAACAACATAAAATGCTTTTTTTGCATCTATGAATTTTAAGCTTTTAGTATCTACAACTTTTATATCACTTAACTCTTTTTTATTGTTATGAAGCTCATCCACTAAACAATGGATTGAACAAAACTGCATATCTTTATGCTTATGTTTTGCTGCATGGTTTGTTTTATAGAACATAGGAAGTTTCATACCGCAAGTTGGACAAGAGGCTTTATCTATAATGTCCTCCTTTGTCAAGACCACTTAACTAAACATTCTTATTCCACCATTCTATGACACTTTTTGTAACAATTTATTATCTACATTATTTATAGCTTTAAAATATACCTCATTTGGTGTTT
>JAYEMD010000124.1:0-2451 GCA_034717895.1 Campylobacterota bacterium
AAAACACCAAATGAGGTATATTTTAAAGCTATAAATAATGTAGATAATAAATTGTTACAAAAAGTGTCATAGAATGGTGGAATAAGAATGTTTAGTTAAGTGGTCTTGACAAAGGAGGACATTATAAAGATTGTATTTTGGGAATAATTTCAGATATTACTCAGATAAAAAAAGTACAAAGAGAGCTAGAACTGCAAACACAAATCGCACAATCAGCAACAAAAGCACGTGGTGAATTCTTGGCAAATATGTCACACGAGATAAGAACACCACTAAATGCAATAGTTGGATTTATAGATCTTCTAAAAGAAAATGTAAAAGAGAAACAAAATCAAGATTATCTTAATATTGTTGATAAATCAAGCCATTCATTGCTAGGGGTTATAAATGACATATTAGATTTTAGTAAAATTGAAAATGGCAAAATAGAGATTGAATATACAGACTTTGATCCAAAAGATGAGCTTGAGACCCTATCAAAACTTTTTATTGCAAAATCTAAAGAGAAAAATATAGATTTTAAAGTAGATATAAATATTACCACTTTAAGTATAAATAGTGATATCCTAAGAATAAAACAGGTTATATCAAACTTACTTTCAAATGCTATTAAATTTACAGATCAAAACAGGAAGGTTAGGTTTTATGCCGATTATAAAAAAGAGATGCTCAATATCAGTATATCGGACGAAGGTATAGGGATAGCAGAAGATAAATTAAAGACCATATTTGAAGCATTTTCCCAAGCTGAAGAATCTACAACAAGAAGATTTGGAGGTACGGGTCTTGGATTATCTATTAGTTACGAACTGGTACATCTTTTAGGTGGAGAACTAAAAGTAAAATCTGTTTTTAGAAAAGGGAGCGAGTTTTATTTCTCAATACCCGCTAAAAAAGGTAATACAATTAACTCTTCAAATTTTGTTGAAAAAGATATAAAATTAAAAGGTGACATCTTATTAGTTGAAGATAACAAAGCAAATCAAATGTTTATGGAAGTGATCTTAAAAAAATACGGGCTTTTATTTGATATTGCTAATGACGGGGTAGAAGCTGTTGAGATCTATATAAATAATTCAGACAAATATGATTGTATATTGATGGATGAAAATATGCCGAAAATGAGTGGTATGGAAGCTTCCAAAAAAATTATAGAATTTGAAAAGCAAAACAATATATCCCATACCCCTATAGTGGCACTGACAGCCAATGCCCTAAAAGGAGATAGAGAAAAGTTTTTAGAAGCAGGTATGGATAATTATCTTTCAAAACCTATTGATAGAGACAAACTAGTATCAATTTTAAATGAGATATTAAAAGGATAATTTATCTATACATTAAATAACTATTACACATCAAAAGATGAGTTTAGAGAGTTTGTATATCATAATGAACTACATAAAGAACAAAATCTATTACTTCAGGTGTTTACTTCTATTTTGGATCAAGATCTACTAGATACAATAAGAAAAAATATCCTTGAACTATTACCAAATGCCGTTATTATCGGTTCCACCACGGACGGGGAGATCTTGGATGATAATATTACTACCGACAAAACCGTTATAAGCTGCACAGTATTTGAAAAAAGTATAATAAGAGCCGTTTATCAAGAGCATCTTAAAAGTAGTTTTGAAACAGGAAAAGCAATTGCAAAAGATCTTATAAAAGATAATACAAAACTTATCATAACTTTTGCAGACGGTCTTACGACAAACGGTGAAGAGTATCTAAAAGGGATAGAGAGTATCTCTAGTGAAGTTATGGTATGTGGAGGTCTGGCAAGTGACGGAGCAACATTTACAAACACCTCATTGATATCTAATGAAAAGATTGTATTAAACGGTGCAGTTGCCGTAGCAATTGATTCAGAATCGTTGTATGTATATAACGATTATCACTTTGGCTGGCAGGGTATTGGACCAAAGATGACCATAACAAAATCAGAGAAAAATAGAGTTTATGAGATAGACGGTAAAACAGCTTATGATATATATAAATATTATTTGGGTGATGAATCTGCCATAAAACTTCCTGCAATCGGTATAGAGTTTCCAATGGTGAAAAATATAAACGGTATAAATGTAGCAAGAGCTATATTGGCAAAAGAGGATGACGACTCTTTAATATTTGCAGGAAATTTAAATGAGGGTGATATTGTACAGTTTGGCTTTGGTAATGCACAATCTATTTTAAAAAATACAAAAAAGTATAATAAACTTCATCTAAACGATGCCCAGTCTGTGTTTATATATTCCTGTATGGCAAGAAGAAGGTTTTTACAAGAAAACAGTAGTTTGGAGCTAAAGAACTTTACAAGATACAATAAAGAGACCACTGCATAATCCCAAATTTCTCACCAATCTCAATTTTCAAATTTTTTAAAAATATTTCTCATAAATTATTATCTCAAATTTATTTTTATCCTTAATTCTAATTGAATTAACTCTA
>JAYEMD010000125.1:0-12096 GCA_034717895.1 Campylobacterota bacterium
GAGATGATGAATAACTTTTATGAAGATAATTTGGAAAAAGCGGTTATAGAGATATTTGAACATGAACTTGGTTATGAGTATCTAAACGGTATAGATATAGCCCCTGATGCAGTTCAAAGCCAAAGAGATGATTTTAGTAGTGTGATACTTGAAAATAGATTTTTTGAGGCATTACAAACTATAAATCCAACTATTTCCAATGATATATTAGAAGATATAACAAAACAAATAATACACTTAAGCACTCCAAGTTTGATAGAAAACAATAAAACCTTTCATCATTATCTAACAGATGGTATTGATGTGCTATATAAAGATGAAGATGGAAACGACAAAGGTGATAAGGTTTATCTTTTTGATTTTGAGGATCTTTCTAAAAATGACTTTTTAGTTGTAAACAAGTTTACTATTGTTGAAATTGATGAGAGGCGACCTGATCTTATTGTATTTATAAATGGTCTGCCTTTGGTAGTATTTGAGCTAAAATCTTTAAGCAATGAAAATGTTGGTATCTCTCATGCTTATAATCAGCTCCAAACTTATAAAAACAAAATACCCACTCTTTTTAATACCAATGCCTTTTTAGTGATAAGTGACGGTATAAGTGCAGGGGTTGGAACTATCAGCTCAAATCTTGAAAGATTTTTATCATGGAAGAGTATAGACGGTATAAAAAACAGTTCAAATATGCAAATAGAGACCTTGCTTTTTGGGATGTTTGAAAAAAAGAGAGTTCTTGATATAGTAAAAAACTTTATACTTTTTATGGATGACGGGATAGATACTGTTAAAGTGATAGCCGCTTATCATCAATATTTTGCAGTACAAAAATCTGTAGAATCAACTATAAAATCTATAGTAGAGAAGTCAAAAAAAGCAGGTCTTGTTTGGCATACACAAGGAAGTGGAAAGTCACTTTCGATGCTTTTTTATACAGGTGCTATAATCAAACAGATCAAAAACCCAACAGTAGTGATACTAACAGATAGGAATGATCTTGACCAGCAGTTGTTTGGTACCTTTTCAAAAGCAAAAGATATATTAAGACAAACACCTGTAAATATAAAAGATAAAGATGACCTAAGAGATAAACTAAATCGTGGAAGCGGAGGGGTGTTTTTTACTACTATTCAAAAGTTTGCCCTAAAAGATGGTGAAGAAAAAATGGAGTCTTTAAGTGATAGAAGAGATATCATACTTATAGCCGATGAAGCACATAGAAGCCAGTATGGGCTAGAAGCAAAAGTAGACAGCAGAAGTGGTAAGGTTACATATGGATATGCAAAACATATAAGAGATGCCCTACCAAATGCTACATTTATAGGCTTTACGGGAACTCCTATAGAAGATGGTGATAAATCAACAAGAGAAGTTTTTGGTGATGTGGTAGATATATACGATATGACGCAGGCAGTAGAAGATAATGCCACCCTAAAAATATACTATGAAAGTAGAATAGCCAAACTAAAACTTGATAATAAAATATTAAAAAGTATAGATGAAGAGTATGAAAAAATGGAAGATGAGGGTGCACCTGTTGAACTACTTGATGAATCAAAAAGAAAGTTTACAAGACTTGAAGAGATAGTAGGTGATCCACATAGACTGGAGATGTTATCAAGTGATATAGTAACTCACTATGAAGATAGAGAGATCATACTTGCCCCTAAATTTTTAGATAAAGCTATGATAGTTTGTATGAATAGAACAATAGCTGTAAACTTATACAATCAGATTATCAAACTAAGACCATCTTGGCATAGTGACGATATAGATAAAGGGAAGATAAAAGTTATTATGACTTCATCTGCTAGTGATGATGAACTTTTACAAAAATATGCAACATCAAAAGATGACAGAGCTTATCTGGCTAAAAGAATAAAAGATATAGATGATGAACTAAAAATCGTCATAGTTGTAGATATGTGGCTTACGGGATTTGATGTACCTTCCATGAGTACCATGTATATAGATAAGCCAATGAAATCACATAATCTTATGCAGGCAATTGCAAGGGTAAACAGGGTATTTAAAGATAAAGAGGGTGGACTTGTAGTTGACTATATAGGGATCATGGCAAGTTTAAAAGATGCTTTGCAAACATACACAAAAAGAGATGAGGATAAAGTAGAGTTAAATCTTGATGAGGCATATCATAAGCTAGAAGACTCTTTGAGGTATTTACAAAAGTTATTTGCTGGACTTGACTATGGGGCATTTTTTGATGGAAGTGATAGGGATAGATTATCACTTATAAGAGAAGGTGTTGAAGAGGTACTTAGTCTTAGTTACGGTGAAGATGAGGTAAAAAAAGAGTTCGATAAAAAAGTAAAAGAACTAAGTAGTGCACAAACTTTATGTAATGCAATACTTGATGATAGAACAAAACTAGAAATTACATATTTTAAAGCAGTTAAAAGTGCCTTGTTTAAACTAGAAGGAAAAGAATTTAATCTTGCTAAAGTGAATCAAAGAGTTTTAAATCTTGTTCAAAACTCTATCCAAAAAGAGAGCATACTTGAACTAAATGATATATTAGGGATAAAACAAAACGAACTTGATATTTTCAATGAAGAGTTTTTATCTGAGATATCTTCAATGAAAAGTAAAAATATAGCCTTAGAACTTTTAAAACGACTTTTAGGTGATAAGATAAAAGGGTTTGAAAAAACAAATATTGTAAAAAGTGAAAAGTTCTCAACTTTAATGCTAGAGCTTATGAATAAGTATAATAATAAAGCTATCACAAATGCAGAAGTGATAGATGAACTTATAAATATGTCAAAAGATATGATGGCTGATTTTATAGAGGGTAACGAACTAGGACTTAGTGATGATGAACTTGCCTTTTATGATGCTTTGACAAAGTTTGAGCATGTAAAAGATGTGATGGAGGAGGATATTTTAAAAGAGTTGGCTATTGAGCTTACTAAAAAAATACAAAATTCTAAAACAATTGATTGGCAGTTTAAAGATAATGCTAGGGCAAAAATGAGAAGTGAGATAAAAAGACTTCTTAAAAAATACGGTTATCCGCCTGAGAGTGCAAAAGATGCTTTGGATATTGTTATAAAACAGGTTGAGAGAAGTTGTGATACAATATCTTAAAAAACCAAAAAACAAAAACTTGATCTAAAAATATATTACAAAAGAAATAAAGGCTGAAAAGCAAAAATATGAAAGGAGCTTAGTAGACTAAATGACTGAGTATTTTTACTTTTAAAATGTATATTTATAAAGTAAGATATTTAATAGATCAAGTTTTTTAGAACTCGTTGCCCTCAATAGCTCTATAATCTAGACTAGTCACGATATAATCCTCAACTGTATAAACTATATCTATAGGTCTACAGCACACTTCACAGTCATCTACTATATCTGATCTTCCATCTGCTCCCGTATCTAAAAGTATCGATACATGTTCTAAGCAGTAGGGGCATGTGATAAATTTTTCTTCCATTTTTTTCCTTTGTGTTATTATACACTTTTAAATTATATATTTATGTTATAATATTCAAAATAAAATCACTAAGGGATATAAATGTTTATTAATGAAATAGTTCAAAATGTTTTAGAACTTCCTATTGATGAAAGAGTAGTTATAGCTGATATGCTTACTCAAAGTTTAAATACTCCTAATAGTGATATAGAAAAAAACTGGGAAGATGAAGTAAATAAACGATTTGATTAGTGGTTAATTAGTTTATAATAATTAAAGCACTATAGATATATAATATGCGTATAAATTATACGCGTAAAGGATATCGTATGACAACGGTATATGATAAAACTGCAAAGAAAAAAGCTACAAATCTAAGTATAAATTCTGATCTGCTAAGGCAGGCAAAAGAGCTTAATATAAACCTTTCAAGTACTTTTGAGACCTCTTTAGAGGAATTGATAAAAGAAGAAAAATCTAAAAGATGGGAAGAGGAAAATAAAGAGTTTATAGAGGCTTACAATAAAGATATAGAGCAAAATGGTTTATTTGGCGATGGTCTTAGGAGTTTTTAGCGGCACAGTTTGATCTATATAAAAATTTAAATCTTGAAACTAAGGATCAGATGCCTTATCTTTTAGATATTCAAAATGATATTTTGAAAAATATAAATTCCAGACTTGTGATACCTCTTGGATTAAAAAAACCGTATAACGATACTTTAAATCCTAAAATAAAAATAGATGATGAAGAATTTACTATTTTAACTACCCAGATGGCTTCAATATCTATAAATATTTTAGGTGAAAAAGTCACATCTTTAAAAGAGAAAAGAGCTGATATTATAAATGCTGTTGATTTTATAATCACCGGCTTTTAAAATCTACAATTTGTAATTATTTTCTAAAAAAAATACTCTTGTCTAAAAGCAAAATAAAGCTAAACTATTACCATCAAACATATTTACAGGTTTTAAGCATGAATAAGAAAAGATTATATCAGATCATAAAAGAGCATCAGGTGATCGCAGTACTGTTAGCGTCTTCTAAAGAGAAGTGTGAAAAGTATCTATTGGGGCATAGTGTGGTTGATAGTTTAGAATACGTATCTATAATAGAGGTTGCAGATAAAGATGAAGAAGATATAGACGGTGTGATACCTTTGATGGTTGCTAAAAAATCAAGATGGTACGACCTAAAAGATTACAGGCATCTGTATATCTATGAGGCTTAGATCTTGAGTTGATCTAAGATCCGTGGACCTCACTGTTTGCAAGTATTATCTTAAAACAGGCACCTTTTTGGTGTACCCCTTGGTATTCAAACTCTTCATTTGTAACAACAACTTTACCCTTGATATGATCTTCAATCATACTTTTTGTCATATACAGACCTATCCCTGTACCGTCTTTGTCACCTTTTGTAGTAAATTTATCATCAAAGATCTTTGTTATTATCTGTTCCGGAATACCGCCTGCATTGTCCTTGATAGAGATTACAGGTATATTCTGATCCATTGATATATCTATAAAAACAAATCGCCCTTCATCTTTTTCTACAGAATCTACTAGGGCATCTTTTGCATTGTTAAGTATATTTAATACACTTTGTGCCAGTTCATTTTGCAGAAGTTTTACTTTTATTGTTTCATCGTAGTTCTTAACTGTTTTTATATCGTTTTTTAACAGTGTTGATTCTATGATAAATAGATTTTTATCTATTGTTTTAGAAAGGTTTATCAAGGTTTTCTCTTTGTCCTCTTTAAAAAAGTCTCTGAAGTCTCCTATAGTAGAGGAAAGGTGATCTACGTATTTTTCAATATTGTCAAGTCTGGATTTTGTTTCGTGTTCATCTATCAGTCCCATTTCCATCTCAACTTTTAAGCCACCTGCCGTTGCATTTATAGCGCTTAACGGTTGTCTGAATTGGTGTGCTATATTTGCTATCATCTCACCCATCATTGCCATTTTACTGTGCTGCACCATCATTTTATCTTTTAGTGTGTTGTTTGCAAGCTCTTTTTGAACCTCTAATTGAAGATTCTCATTTAGTTCTTTTAGCTCTTGGGTTCTTTCTTGCACCATTTTTTCTAAGATATCTTTCTGTTCTGCAAGGTCTTCTGTTTCACTTATTTTTATCTTGTCGTAAAAATAAAGGACCAAACTTACAACAAGCAGGCTTCCTATCATGGTGATATATTCTACGATGTTTGAATTTTGATTTAATATAAAACTGATAATAAGTAACGATACAAAAAGCACAAGCCATTTTGTCCCCTCATTACGATCTCTTAAATAGTATGCAAGTGTTAAAATAGCAAAATACCACATAGCCCTTACCAATTCATGCCCTGATGCAAATAATGCAATAGTAACTACAAGAGTGACAATAGAGATAAAAGTGATAGATATAATATTGTAGTATTTTTTATTTTTTTTCAAAATGATATTTAATGCAAAACATAAAAATGCACCCAAAAGATCAGCCAAAGCCGGAATAGTATCACCGTTTAGAACTCTTATAATACTAAATAAAATTAAAACTGCAGATGTAAGAAATAACATAACAATAACAATATTTATTTTAAGTTCTAAGATCTTTTCATTTTTTTCAAATATAATATCATCACCGCTGTTTAAGTTAAAAAATCCCATTACAACCCTTTCTTAATTAATATAATATAGGTTTTTATATTATAAGTCAAGTGAATAAATTAATAAAAAAGTTAATTTTAAGGATAAGTTATAATAAAGAATCTGTTACAATAAAGTAACAAATACCTTACAAGGGGATTATTATGAAAAGATTTATTTATATCTTGGCATTTTTTATTATATTTTACGGTAATTTACATGCAGCAAATCATACTGTTACAATAACGGCAGACTCAGGTGCCGGTTCATTAAGACAGGCAGTTACAGATGCAGCTAGTGGAGACACTATTATATTTGATAACTCTATAGATGGACAGAGTATAACATTCGGGTCAGAGATTGCTCTATCAAGTAAAGACCTTATTATTGATGCAAGTGGTGCAGGGTCTATTGTTTTTGATGGAAACAGTGCTACAAGAATATTAAATATAACCAATTCATCGTTGGCGTTTAATAATATAGTTTTTCAAAACGGTAGCAATACAAGTGACGGTGGTGCGATCTATGCAAGTAACACGGGACAAGATATAAATATAACAAATTGTCACTTTTTAAATAACAGTTCCACAGAAAACGGTGGAGCAATAGTATTTCAAGGAAGCGGCTATAATGTAAATATCACATCATCAAGTTTTGTTGGAAACAGCACGGTAACAAAAGGTGGAGCATTGGGCGGATGGCCTACTGCAACCATAAATATTCAAAACAGTACATTTTATAATAATGCAAGTACAAATTTAAGTGGTGCACTTCATGTGGAGGGGTCTACGTACAATATAGAAAATTCAACTTTTGTTAACAATAGAGCACCAAACGGCGGGATCAATAATCAGTCAGGTACTATCAGTATTTTAAACAGTGCATTTTATGATGATAATGTAAGTTATACTATTATTGAAGGTGCCGTTACATCGCAAGGTTATAACTTTATCTCAAATACCACAGGGGCAACTATCACCCCAATCCCGGGTGATGAGTTTTATACAGATGCAACAGATCCGCTTTTGGGTACATTTACCCAAGATAGTGACAGTATCACATGGGCTTATCCTTTAATAAGCGGTTCACCTCTTATAGATAGTGGAGAGTGTACCCTTTCAACCGACCAGTTCGGTACTTCAAGACCTCAAGGGGGAAGTTGTGACAAGGGTGCTATAGAGTATGTTGCACCCGTAAACAATACACCCACAGATATTAACCTCTCTTCAACATCTATAAATGAAAATGCAGCAGCTGCAACTGTTGTTGGTACACTTTCAACTACAGATGCGGATGCGGATACACATACTTATAGTTTGGCATGTTCAGTTGCAGGTACAGATGATGGAAGCTTTTCAATAAGCGGGGCTGATCTTTCTATTAACATATCACCTGATTATGAAACACAATCATCTTATGATATATGTATAAAAACAGATGACGGGAACGGTGGAACATATGAGGAAAACTTTACAATTAGTGTTAATGATATCTTTGAAACGGGTGAAGTTATCTTAGAGTCTGATTTCTCAAATTGGACCGAAGCTACATCAATTGCCGGAGTACCCTCTTTTGAACATATAGTAAACGGTAACGGTATTTTTGTAGCTTTTGTTAGAAACAGCAGTAGTATATACCACTCTACCGATCTGGTAAATTGGAATATAACTTCCGTAAGTTTTAATATAAAAGATATGAAGTTTGTAAACAATCATTTTATTGCTGTCGGAGCATCTGGAAATGTTACTACATCTTTTGACGCTGTTAGTTGGAATGAAATACAAGTAGCTTCGGTATCTTCAAAAGAACTAAGAGCCGTAGCCTACGGTAACGGTCTGTATCTTGCGGCAACTTTGTCAGGTGAACTTATAAGTTCTACAGATACGGTAACTTGGGACTTGGTGACAACAACTCCTGCTAATTTTAATAATTTTGCTAGCGGCGGAGTTATTATGACATACGGAAACGGCAAATTTATATTGTCGGGGTATCAAGATTATCTTTATTACAGCAGTGACGGTATAAACTGGACGGAAGTTAGAGTAGAGAACGCATTTTGGTACGGAAATGATATAAAATATCTGAATAATACATTTGTTATAGCTAGTGGTAATAAAATGGTTTATTCAACGGACGGTATCAATTGGACAGAAACTAATCCGGGACAAGCAACTTATAGTATAGAGTATTTTGACGGTATATGGCTGGCCGGTACAGCTAATGAAACTATACTTACCTCTACAGATCTTACAACGTGGACAGAACAGTTTACTACACCAAATACAACATACGGTTGGGTTACCGGTATCTCACATGACGGCTACAAGATAGCATTTACTAGTGACGGTGACGGAACAAACGGCGGTAATATTTTTTATATAGTTATAAACCCAAGTGTTGCACCTGTAGTTACTAGCACACCTGTAACAGAAGCTATAGAAGATGATCTTTACAGTTATACCTTAACTGCAACCGATGATAATAATGATACCTTAATTTGGAGTAGTGTATCTATCCCAAGCTGGCTTATATTATCGGGAAGTACGCTATCAGGAACACCGACAGCATCAGACGTAGGAGAGCATAACGTAAGTTTAAGGGTAACGGACGGAACTTTCAATGTTGATCATAACTTTACGGTAGTTGTAATAGGCTTGATATACGGTACAGTAGGAAACGATACTCTTTTGGGAACAGGAGGGGATGATATTTTTAATCCTCTTGCAGGAGATGACGCTATAGACGGGCAGGGCGGAAACGATACTATTATCCTTTCAGGGAATCAAGCAGATTATATGATAGTAAAAAATGAGACAGGCTATCTTATAAGCGGACCTGACGGGAACGATATGGTTACAAATATTGAGTATCTTGATTTTGATGATAACAAAAATGTAGCTATAGAAACAATAGCAATAGATGTTATTTCAGGTCTTGTTGCTCATTATGAATTTCAAGGAGATAGTAATGACAGTACGGTAAACGGATATGATCTAATTTCAGATATTAGTGATATCTCATTTGCCACAGGTAAATTTGGACAAGCTGCAGATTTTGGAAGCGGAGGGATAAGAGTAAAAACAGCCGATAATGTTATAACCCAAAGTGACTCGGTGACATACTCTTTTTGGATCAATACAGATGCAACTAGTTTACATATTTTAGCATCTTACGCAACACCGTCTGCCTGGAGCAGTGACAATGCATTGTTTTCATCATCTACAGAGATAGGTACAGGCTCTTCCGCAGTTTATTCAGCGCAGATGAACGGAACACACCTAGACGGCACTTGGCACCATGTGGTCGTAACATCTGACGGAGTCGGTAATGTTCAGTTTTATTTAGACGGAATTAGCAAAGGGACAGTTTCAGCTACGTTGACACTTGAAGGGACATTCTATCTTGGTGATTTTGGGTCAGGAACAAATTATACCGGATTGATGGATGATCTTCGTATCTATGATCGTGCTTTAACAGCCACAGATGTTAATACTCTGTATAACTATATACCTTTAAATACTGCACCTATACTTACAAGTATCCCCTCATCTGAAGCTATAGAGGATGTTGAGTATATATATCATCAAACTGCAACAGACCTTGACGGTGATATCTTAACCTGGAGTGCAGTATCGGTTCCAAGCTGGTTAACATTGAGTGACAACAATCTTACAGGTACCCCTACCTCGTCAGATAACGGTGAACATAATATCAGCATAACTGTAACGGACGGTATGGCAACTGTTGATCATAATTTTACTGTTTTTGTTTATAATAATGTAGCAGGCACATCGGGCGATGATATATTAAACGGTACGGCAGGAAGTGATATTTTTGTATCAACTGCCGGAAATGACATTATAGACGGCTTGGGCGGTATAGATAAACTTAATTTAGACGGTATTCAATCAAGCTTTACCGTTAGTGTAGACGGCGGTGATACATATGTTATATCTAACGGAACTACAATTAATATTTTAGTTAAAAATATAGAGCTGATAGATTTCAGTGACAACAGCAATGTAGCTATAGATAGCTTGCTGACGCACAATATAGTAGACTCATCAGGTGGTTTATACAGCCTTATAGGGACAATAAACAACGGCAGCACTTTACCTGCCACCTTAGTTCAGATAGATTCTCTTACGGGTGAGTTAATACGCACTATAGGAGATATTACGGATAGTTCCAATAGTGCTATAGGATATGCAATAAACGGTATGGCATATGATCATACTACGGGGATACTTTATGCTTCTGTACCTACAAATGATCCAAATGCTCCTGATCATCTTATTACTATAGATCCACAAACTGCAAAAGCTACGGTTGTAGGAGATTCACAGGTGGATAGTATGAGTAGCGGTTCAGCTTTCCTTTTACCCACTGTTGACAGCTCGGGACAGATGTACGGCTGGGTTGATCCATCTCTTGATGATCTTGTTATTGTTGATAAAGCAACGGGTATCGCAACTCTTGTGGGTGATTCGTCACTTAGCACCTTTACTCATGGATTGGATTTTGATGAAAATGATAATCTATTCTTGGTTAACAGCGGCGGTAAAGTTTATACTGTAAATACTACAACAGGTGCTGCAACATATATAGATGATCTATATACAACAGCGCACCACGGAAAGTTTAACCCGGAAACAGGATATTATGTGGGGATAGATGCCTCAGGTACGGGTGAAAAAAATCTTATAACTCTTTCCCTTGGTACGAGTTCCGCTTCTGTGGTTGGTTCATCTATACCTACAGTTAATGATCTACATACATTAGAGTTTATACCTACATCTGACTTTATCCATCTGCCTATGGCAGAGTTCACCATAACTTTAGATGAGTATAACACTACAACGGCGGCACCTATGGATATGGATGAGGTTTATAGGGTTTATACAAGTAATGACTCAAAAGGGTTAGAGATAATAAAAATTATACCGGATATAAATAATAGCATCTCTTATGAAACCAAGATAAAAGTTTTATATGACAAAGTTATTGATATCTCTAGTGAAGTTATATCTGCAAATATAACTAACGATATAGTAACGCTGCCTGAAACTTCTGAATTTAAATCTATGGAAGTTAAATATGTTGGAAATATAGATGCTGCTACATTAAGCTCAATCTATAACGGTATTGACGTAAATGACTCATTCCCTGCAGGATCGGTTGGGTATAAGTTCTATACAAAACAGTTAAGCAATGTATGTGAATTAAGCAGCAACTATAATACGACTCTATATAGTTCAGTTACTGATTATATTACGGAGCACTCTTACGATAACGGTTTTAATTTTATTGCATTGAACGATTACAACAACTCAAAAGCACTTATGTTTGAAAATACAAATGATCTTGTTGAGATAAACCTTGATGACTTTAATAAAACAACTATAGGTAGATGGTCTCAGACAGACGGTATCTCTTGCAGAGGTGAAAACGGTGTGGAAACTACCGTAACATCGTTGCTAGATTTTAATATAACGGTTGACGGTTACCATGACCTTTCATATGCCTTTGTGGATGGATATATAATACCCGCACACTACAGACCAAGCAGCGAAACCAGTATGAGTTATCATCTAAATGCAACTGCGGCACAGCACCTTGCATCTAAATTTGGTTTAAGCGGAACACCTATGATTGTTAAAAGACTGAGCAGTGAGTGGACATATCTATCGTTGCCTACAAATATGACAATGTGTACAGCAGAATATCAATCAGAATTAACAACTATCTGTGACCAAAACTATGATATAAATACAACATTTGCAAATGTGGATATGGTTTTAAAGCATACCGGGGAGTGGAGTTATTGGGATACAAACAAGTCGGTAACATATAATATGGACAGCTTAGCGTCTATAAATCATAAAGAGGGTCTACTTGTAAAATCTACAAATCAAACAACTCTTCAGTTGCCGTTTGATATATATAATTTAACTCCTGATGAACTAATGCCTATGTACAAAACCGGATGGTTCTTGGGAAGCACCGTTTACAGATACCCGATTAC
>JAYEMD010000126.1:0-2431 GCA_034717895.1 Campylobacterota bacterium
AGATGGAGAAATCACAGTTGTTGTTGCAAATAATAGTGTTGGTGAGTTATTATTAAGAGAAGAATTGATTGATAGATATATTAATACTGGACTTAAAAGTCCATCATATACATTAATGCATAAAATGATTAATTTTAAAATTATTTATAAATTTATACAAACTATTAACAATTATAAATATGACAAAGCTTTTTTCTTTGAAGGTCGACCATTGCCAATTACAATATTGTCTATTTTTTTAAATATTGTTGACAAATATGGAATCTCAAATTATGCAATTAGTTCGTTATTTTTAAAAAGATTGTCAGTACCTTATCATACACTACATAAAACACTTTCCTCTTTAGCATTGGTTTCGTTAGATGTTCCTATGAATACTATCGAGGCACCAAAATTGGAAAGTTTCAATTATATTCGTAAAGATAGTATTAAAATAGCTGTTATTAGTGGTTCTGCTACATTTGAAAAAGCAAAAAGATTACCTTATTCATATTATGATGAAATTATATCAACAGTAATAAAGCAGAATAGTAGTGTTAAATTTGTCTTTTTTGGTATTGAAGATGAAAAGCAAGTTTTAGAATATATAGGGTTAGAAAATAAAAAATATATTGATGAATATTTTGGACAATTAACATTGAATCAAACAATAGAAAAAATGGCAGAATGCAATATTGCTTTCGGTGGAGATTCTGGGCTTATGCATATTTCTGCATCTTTAGGCTTAGAGTGTATTTCTGTATTTGGTCCTACCTTATCATCTTGGATTTCACCAATTGGTAAAAATGTCTCCATTCTTAAATCAACTTTATATTGTGCTCCTTGCTATCCAAATAAAAAGTTTGGGTGCATTGATAATAAGTGTATGTATGAATACTCAGTAGAATATATTGCAGAGTTATTACTTCAAAAAATTAAATCTTTAGGGTAAGTTATAATAAATGAAAAAAGTAGATTTAAAAAAGTTTGAAAATAGTTGGTACAAGCCAGGAAATAAGATAAAAATATTATTGTGGTACTTTATCAATATGTTTATATTTAAGACTATGTTTCCATTTCCATCTAGTCTAAAAGTAAAGATACTAAGAATATTTGGAGCAAAAATAGGTAGTGGAGTAGTTATAAAACCAAATGTATCTATAAAATATCCTTGGTTTTTAAGTATCGGAGACAGTTGCTGGATAGGTGAACATGTATGGATAGATAATCTAGCACAAGTAACTATAGGTAATAATGTATGCTTATCACAAGGAAGTTATCTCCTTACTGGAAGTCATGACTATAAAAAAGAAGCTTTTGATTTGATACTTGGTGAAATCACCTTAGAAGATGGTGTTTGGATAGGAGCTAAAGCTACTGTATGTCCTGGTGTAACTTGTAAAAGTCATAGTATATTATCTGTGGGAAGTGTGGCTACTAAAGATTTAGAAGAGTATGGAGTGTATCAAGGGAATCCTGCTGTTTGGAAGAGAAAAAGAATAATTAGTGAATGAAAAAAAACTCCCATCATTTTATTACAGACAAACTTATTAAACCAACCTAAATACTTTAGATAAATACAGTAGTGTTTGGTAAAGCACTAGCTAAAGGTAGTATGATAATGATAAATTTTGAAAGTATGAATGGTAGATTGGAACCGAAGTGATAGGATAATTTTGAATTGTGAATGTTGAATTTTAAATTAAAAAAAGACCCCAAGCTTTACCCTGTTTCAAATAAAGACTTATTGGGGAATAACATGGAAATTGTAGCATATTCAAAAAAGGATGTCAAGTGAAAAAATGTGAGAAGTTAAAACAACAATTTATTTCTGATAGTAGATTAACTCAATACAAGAATATTGATGAGTATTTTCAAAACTTAAAATTATGTAAGCAGTACTATATACCTTTGTCAATAATTGAAATTGCTTTAAGAAATTCATTAAATAAGTTTTTTTCATATAAGGTTGATTTTGATTGGTTAAGAAGTGATAGTTTTATACAAGATAGAAGTAAGAAAAAAATTGAAACTGCAATTAAAGTACTAATAAGTGAAAATAAAAATATACATCAAGATAATATATTGGCTGAGCTTAGCTTTGGTTTTTTTGTAGTATTTTTCAAGCAACCATACCAGCAATATCTAAGATACAATGACCTAAAACAAATATTTCCAAATCTTCCATCTTCAAAAGAAAAAAAGATAAATAGGCACTTTGTATTTACAAAACTAAACAATATTAGACTTTTTAGAAACAAAGTCTTTCATCATGATAAAATCATCAGTAAAAAAGAGTATCAAAATATGATGGATGAGATATATGAAGTGCTTAGTTACTTCGATCAGAAAATAGTAAATATCACAAAGGATTTGAATAAATGAACCAAAAAATATCAATAATAACATCCGTATGGAATAACAAAGAAACAATAAAAGATGCTATAGATTC
>JAYEMD010000127.1:0-2427 GCA_034717895.1 Campylobacterota bacterium
CAACAATGTTTAACTTTAAAAGCTTTAATAAAATGTTAGAGTTTATACTCATATCCCGCCAGACCGAACAGAATGTTGATATGAAAGGATATGTTGTGTAAGTTTTATTTTTGGGTTAGAATTGCTGACCTCTGACCCTGCCATTTGACATAGTGAATAAAATTGAATATAATACAATAAACTAAATTCAAGGGATTTACATGAAAACAATAACAATGAGAGTAGATGATTCAATTTATCAGATGATAAAACTAGCAGCTCAAGGTCAAAAAAGAAATATTTCAAATTTTATTGAATATGCTACTACACAGTATCTAACTTCATCTCAATATATTGAAAATAGTGAAATGGAAGATATATTAAAAGACGATAATTTAATAGATAACTTAAGAAGTGGTTTTAAAGATGTTAAAAACGAGGACTATACAATTGTCTGATTTCCAAATAGCAGAAACAAAAACATTTGAAAAGGTAAAAAAACAAATAGATATCAACCTCTACACAAAAATAAAAAATATTGTTTATCCCCAATTAAGATCAAATCCATTTTATGGAAATAATATCAAAAAATTAAAAGGTGAATTCGAAGGTTACTATAGATATAGAGTTGGAAATTATAGACTATTTTATTTGATTGAAAATGAGAAAGTTTTAGTTGCTATTGTTGATTTTAAGCATAGACAAAATGCTTATGACTAATTATATAAATGTTTATTTAGTTACGATTAAGATAAATTTCATAATAGGGTCAGCCCCCCCCTATTTCTAAAAAACTGTCCCACTTTACTAAAGTTTTTCCACACAAGTGCCCACACTCCACCTACATCATTATTCTTCAAAGCTCTTAGATCTTCTATAGATTTTAAAATAATATTTTTGATAGATTTATAACTCTCTCCACCTGCACGCATCTTGTAAAGTACTTTTGGTAGATACTTTACTTTTATACCACTTTTTAAAACTCTAAGCATAAAATCATAATCAGCAGCTATCTTAAAGTCAAGATCAAAACCACCGTACTTTTCATAAACCTCACGCTTTAAAAAAAGTATAGCAAATCAGAGCCCCCTATATTTAAGGTCAGTCCCTTTTATGCTGCTTGACCTTGACCTAAATAAACAACTCTTCATCTCTAACTTTTAGAAGCTGTTCACTCTCTTCTAGTGCATCCAATCCTCTCAATACATCTATAAACTTCTCTAAAGTTATTTTTCCACTGATTTCAAATTCTTGATAGCTACGAAAACTCATCCCAATATGCTCCGCAAACTCCTTTTGAGTGCCATATTTTGCACTATTTCGTTTTCGTTTTTGTTTTGCTCTTTTGGCTAATTCTTTTATGATTTCTTCTGTTGTTGCCAAAGAAAAATCTAATTGTTTAAAATTCAGTTCTCTCACGAATCAACTCCTATACTAAAGTTATTATCTACTATTTTTGTCTCTTCTAAAATATGCATTGCAAACTCTTTAGGGATACCTAAATTTATACACTCTCTTATTAATTTTGTATTTTTTAGTTCACACAACTTTTCTATATTTTCTTTTAAAAATGATTCACTAATTTTAAATGGTTTAAAAGCATTTTTCAAATCTTCAAATGTTGCACGATTCAGCACTTTGTTTCCAAGTAACATTTGATGATATCCATTACTTGTATATGTCAAATCATATGCAGGAGCAAAAGCCCAAATACCTCCACTATTCATAAGAAATGAAAAGTTTTTTGAGTGGTCATCTCTATTTCCAAAAATAGCATTAAACAATAGTATCTTTACCATTTGCTCTTTTTCTTTTTGTGGTAAGTTAAGCTTATTAGCAATTCTAAACATATCCATATAGTCATTGTAAGTTTCACTTGGATTATAATGCATAATACCCGATAGTGAATGGATATGAAACCTCTTATTATCTTTTCTATCAAATCTATATGTTAAAAAATGGCTTTTACCATCAAATTCTAATAGTTCACATGGACTCATAATGATACCAACCTCTTTAGCAAAAAGATGGTACAAATATTCTAACTTTGTAGGAATAGAATACTCTTTATACTTATGAGCCAAATTAGGATAGATCGATATATCTCCATCATCATATTTAATAATAACAGGAGAATACCCTTTAGGAAAATCTCTTTGTTTTCTAGTGAGACTTATAGTTTTATCATCAGGGTTAAATCCTACCATTGCTTTTGCTCTTGCACCTCCACCTGCGGAGTTTGAAACAGCAATAAGTGTCTTTAATGTGGGCATAGAGTTAGTATCTTCATACTCTTGATTCAAAAGTTTTTTAGAGTTTTCATAGGTAAATCCGATATCATATAAAAATACCAAGGATTTACAGTATATCACTATGAATTGTAAAACTCAATTCTCACAATATTTAAAAGTTTTAGTTTTAATTAAGAAATAATAATATTTTTTACCA
>JAYEMD010000128.1:0-38210 GCA_034717895.1 Campylobacterota bacterium
AATAAAGTGTTGCATTATTCAAGTATATCTATTTTCGTAATTGCTTTATAGTTTCTACTTTTAAACCTGTTTTTAAACTTATAGTTTCATCGTCTAAAATATCTAAAAGATTTTTTGCTATCTGAATATTGCGTTGTTCTATACCTTGCTCTATTCCCTTTTCTATACCTTGTTCAAGTCCCTGTGCCATACCATCATCTTTAGCTTTCATAAGTGCTAGTTTTTGTATAGAGATAAACTCTTTTCTTTTATGTTGTGATTCTATTTCATCTTTTGTTAGATTTGCTTCATTTACCGATGTTAGGGCTTGTTTGATATTATTGTTTAGATTTTCAGGTATATATTCTAGGCTTCCTGCATTTTTTATGAAGTATATCCATTGATCTTTTATATTTTCAAGTTCTTCAAGTTCTTTTTTAAATTTTGGAAGTTCTACAAAAATAAGCTCTATATCATCATTATAATGTAGTAGTTGTTCTTTCTCTATAAGTTTAAAGTTTGTTACTACAGATGAAGAGTCTTCAAACATATCAAAGTCTACTATACTTAAAGCTATAACAGGATTTAGGAGATGATAATCTTCTGATTTATTTAGTTGGATACTATAGTTTTTAGCAGCATTATAAAGAACTCGTTTTTCGAATCCTGTATGATTTAACACTTGCATCTCTATTATCACTTTAGTATTATCATCCAATATAGCTTTTACATCTACAAAAGTGTCTTTTACACCTTTTATCATAGGTATATTATAAGGATCTACTATCTCCAACTCTTTTATCTTAACACTTTTATTATCATAAACCAGTGCATTTAAAAAACTTTTTAGTATCCCTTTACTTGTATCACTCCCAAACACCTTTTTAAAAGCATAGTCTGTTTTTACATCTAAAAATCGCATATCTTAACCTCATAAAGTTTTAATTGTACTATTATAGCATAATACTTTACTTTATTTAAAAAATATTTTTTATTAGCTACAACCATACACCGTTTTTAATATAATATATAATTGGATAAGCAGTAACAATAAGAGTATATAAAACTATAAATCCCAAAGAGATCTTATAAAATACCTCTTTTGTAAAAAACAAAGTAGCCAAGCCAAAAAATGTGCCTGCGAAAAGTGTACTGTATAATATATACCCAACATAATAATAATCTTTTTGTAAAAAACAAAATGGGCAGTGATGTGTAGGAAGCTCATAAATATATGTACCAAACCATACTATTAAAGTTACGATAGCAATAATAAGAAATAACACACTCAAAATAATATAAAAGTAATTGTTCTTTAAAAAATATCCCCATATAAGAAGTAAAAAATTTATATAAAAGATTCCTAACAGTATCATAGGGTCAACTGCAAACAAAGATGATATATAAGATGCAGAAGTTGAGCTGTAAAGAGTACCGCAGCAACTTACCATAACGGAAGGGTCTATATTTATAAACATTGAGATTTCTAAAAATATCTCCACCAAAAGCATAATATATGCAGCTAAAAACAATCCAAATTTTAATTTTGTATAGGGCATCTCCTCTTTTGATATATCATACTTGTGAAGCATAAGCCAAAAACCGAATATATAAAGATTTATGATCTTAAATATAAAAAGGTATACACCGTATTGTGTGGCATCCACCACACCTGCTGCACACATAGCACCTGTAAGAATATTTGATATATTATCCAAAGTAAAGATAAAAAATAAAAATAAAGGAAGCTTCAGTGCAAAAATATATTTAATAATAGTAGCACTTAAAAAGGCTTTTTTCTCTAAACTATACTGATCCTTTGTTGTTTTTGTCATATCCCAGGAGGTGTATATTTTAAAAGCATTTGTAAAAGCAATTGTTCCAAAGATCAAAAATATACCGTTAAGGATCAATAAGGTAAGAATTTGGGGAGTTAGTATCATTTTATAATTTTGCCGTTTTTAACCTCAACGACCCTATCCACAAAGTCAAGATCAAAAAATATAGGATCGTGGGTGGCTACTATAATTGTTTTATTACCGTCTTTTAGTTTTTTTAGATTATCACAAAAGCTTTTTGAGAGCTTGCCGTCAAGATTTGCCGTTGGTTCATCTGCTATTATTATCTTAGGGTCATTTATCAAAGCTCTGCTTATGGCAACTCTTTGCTGCTCACCCCCTGAAAGATTTTTTACGATTATATCTTTTTTATGTACTATCTCAAATCTCTTCATCACTTCATTTAAACTTTTTCCAAGTTCCTCCTCATCAGGATTTGAAGGTACCAAGGGAAGTATGATATTGTCCTGCACTGAGATATTTGGGATAAGATTATACTTTTGAAAGATAAAGCCTATATTTTCCCTTCTATAGTGTGCCAAAAATTTGTCGGGAAGTTTAGATATCCTTTTTTCATCTACTATAACCTCTCCGTTTGTAGGCTTGCTAAGTCCTGCTATAAGTGAAAGGATAGTACTTTTACCGCTTCCGCTTGCGCCTTTTAGAACTATCACTTCCCCTTGCTCAAACTTTAGGTCAATATGCTCTAAAGCAGTAACCGTTTGCTGTTTATTTATCTCATATTTTTTCGTTATATTTTTTAATTCTATCATCTATTTGCTTTTCTTATTTTTTATTGTAATAAAAACTCTTGAATATTAATAATATCTATATTATCTTTTTTACTACTATTATCCTCTGTAATTATTGTACAGTTTATATCTGATTGAAGTTTTAACTCATCAATTGTTTTAGTAAAAGGGGCAGTCTCCCTGTCTAGTGTTTTTTTATCTTTGATGGATTTACTAACTTGTATAAGTTGAACAATAACATTGTTTTGACTCACTACAAAATCACACTCTAGTTCATTTGATGTTTTATAGTAGTATATATCATAAGCTCTTCTCTTTAATTCTAAAAATACAATCGTTTCAAGGTCATCACCTCTAGTTTGCAAATTTGGTACTCTAAATATATTTGATAGTCCAAGGTCACAAGAGTAGTATTTTTTATCATTTACATTTTGTTTCTTTAGTGAATAGTCAAACTTTTTTATCTCATATATCATATATGCTTTTTTAAGATACTCCACATAGTCTCGTGCCATATCAAACGATATACCAAAATTGTTCTTGAGTTTTGAAATACTTTGTATTATCCCTGTATTGCTTAATAAAAATGCTGCTATCTCTTCTAATATATTAAAATTTTTTAGTTTAAATCTTGCAACAATATCTTTTAAAAGAATAGAGTCTTTATATGTTGTTAAAAGCTCTTTTATTTGCTCTTGTTCATATTCTAAAGTTTTAGGGAATGCTCCATATTTAATATATTGTTCTAAATAACGATTAAGTTCAATCTTTTTATCTACCATATCAAGTTTAGATTTTATACGCATACTATTAAAATCTAAAAACTCTTTAAAACTTAATGGATATACATCAATACCAATATATCTTCCGCTAAGTACTGTAGCTATTTCACTACTTAGCATGGATGAATTTGAGCCTGTAATAGTAAGATATGATTTTTTTAGCTCATACTCTTTATTTACCCATTTTTCCCAATTTGGTATATTCTGAATCTCATCTAAAAAAATATAAGGTTTTAATTGTGGATTGAGATATTCTAAATATGTATTTTTAATATCTTCTAACAGATCTATATTTAGATGATTTAAGAACCTTGGATCTTCTAAGTTTACAAATAAAATATTTTCTTTTAGAACACCTGAAGCAATAAGTTTTTTTATCTGATTTAGCATAAGAGTAGATTTTCCACTTCTTCTTATCCCTTTAATAACAACAATTTCATCTTTATTTATAAACTTTTGAATATGGGTATCATATTTTTCTCTATCTTTAACACCCTCTATATCTTTGTTCCAATAGTTCCAATCATTTAATACAGCTATTATTTCAGACTTATCCATCAATTACTCCAATAATTATATGTTATATCATATGATTTACTTACTAATTGTTTGATTAAACAGTTATTATAATGCTCTATCATCTTATCACCTCATCTGCATCCAAAGTAGCCGTTTTCCAAGATGGTATAATTGTTGCTGCTATATATACAGGTACTGTTATAAAAAATACAAGAGAAAGTGTCTGTATATCAAGTACAAAAGGTAGATCAAAAGTTGTTTTTAACTTGCTGTAACCCTCAAAGATATCTCTTAAAACAGGTGCATGTAAAGCATAAACATAGATAAAAGAGATGATAATAGCGCACATATAAGATATAAATGAGATGATAAAAGATTCATAAAACTTCTCTTTTAGTACATCATCCACACTCCACCCTACAGCTTTTAATATCCCTATCTCTTTTTTCTCAACCGAAGTTAGCCCGCTTGTTTTATCGTATATGATCATAAAAAAGGTAAATAACGACACAATAAACAGTGCCAAAAACAAGCCGCTTTTATAGTCAAATATATTTTGATAGCTTACTTTGTAGTCTTCACCGGTAACCACTCTTGTATTTGGATACTTTAATTTTATTTTTTCTACGATTGTGGCTATCTCTTGGGGATTTGACACTTTTACTACTATATCCGTAGCATATGATTCATCCATACCAAAAAGTTCGTAGGCAAGCTCTTTTGATACTAGTATCATATCATTGCTTTGAAGTTCTATATCACTGCTAAATACCCCTGCTATATCTACCTTTTTTATAGTGCCGTCAGGTTTGATAAAATTAAAATACTCTTTGTAGTAGTTTTGAGACAGTATCTTCTTTACCCCCTGCCCTACAAGCATTGAACCCATATTTAATATATCGCTTTTACTATCTTGATCTACAACTTTTTGTAAGGAGCTGACATATTGAGTTTCAAAGTTATCTATCCCTACAACCGTAAAGTTTACCCCTGCATTTTCAAAATAGTAGTAACCCCATACTCTGTTTACTACGTCATCCACACCTGCTATTGTTATGATAGTATCAGAAACTTCAGTCTCTATATCTGTTATCTTTCCCGCTTTTAGCTGTTGTACCGTTATGGATGGTAATTTATCTACTGTAGAGTTTAATTCATATTTAATAGAGTTAGCTATAAAAAAGACAGAGCTTACCAAAGAGATAAGTAAAGTAAAAACCGCAAAGATAAATATATTTTTACCTTTTTGTCTTAAAAGTGCATTTATTGCATACTCTATTAGATAAAGATTTATTTTACTCATCTCTTAATCCACTTGTTGAAAATACGAATGAAGTTGGAAAATACTCCATATGCTCAGGACCGTCTGCAAAGATCCCGCTTAAATTTGTAAGGCTTCTGTGTCTTATATATGAAGCTTCCGTTGAGATAGATATATCCGGTAGTGATACGACAGATGCAAATAACTCCTTATTTTCTATATCTTTTTTTGTGGAACTTTTATGTTCAAATAAACTGCTTATGGTTACTTCACAGATTATCAACAATGACAAAATAAGGATAAAAAGATATTTTGATTTATTATTCATTATAATCCAGCTGGTAAACTTCCTCTTCAATTATATCTTTAAACTCTATGATCTTTTTACCGTAATGATCTTTTTTAAATGTTTGTGCATCGTTTAAAGACTCAAAGGGTATAAGTTCATGCCCCATAGGACCGTACACGTCACTTCTTATTACATAATATGCTTTTGTACCGTCTATCCCTTTTTGAGTATAATAGTCTGTTACAAGTATCTTTGTGATATTTTTTTGTTTTGCTATGGGGTAGCTTCCCCATTTTGAAGGATTAAAATAAAACTTCATCAGATCTTTCACCCCGTCAAAGGACCAGTGCTTTTCATTTGAGCCCTCTTTATAAAAAATTTGAGCAGCCCATCTTGGATACTTGTAAGTAAACATACCGCACACCGGACACTTCTCATCTTTTTGTACTTGAACTTTATCACTTATAGTATCCAGATCCCCAAACCTTTTTACTTCCCATAAATAAAGAGATAAAGCATGAAGATCTTTCTCTTTTAATTTTTTACATAATTTGTTTGATACTATATCACCTTTTAGTTCATTTATCTCTATGTAGTTTGTAGGATCAATTTTATCTTTTTGACATACTTTATCAAATATCTTTTTACCCCTTGGGTATAAACTCTTTTTTTTCTTCTTTAACATCATTGCATCATCTGATTGTATTGATTCTTTGGCTGATTTTAAGACCTCTTCAAAACTTACAAGCTTACCTTTAAATTTTTTCATAAACTCTTGTGCATCTTTTTTATTTTCAAAAGCAAGCTTGCTTTTTTTACTCATAGTCCCTGCAACTTTACTACCTAGAACATAAAATGCTTTTTGTGCATCTATATATTTTTGAGTTTTTGCATCTACAACTTTTATAGAGGTTCTCTCTATACCGTACTCTTTCATATCAACTACTAAACATCTTGCAGAACAATATTGTCTTGGGTTACCATTCATTTTAAGTTTTGAGATATATGATGTTTTGTAATAATCTTTTATCTTCATACCGCATACGGGACACCAATGTTTTGAAGAACCCTTTTGTATTAAAACAGGCTCTACCGTAGCTTTTTTATTAAAGAGTGCACCTTGTACAGTAACGGTAACTAACAGAAAAACGTATAGATAGTTTTTAAACATAAATAATAATCCTTTGCTGATGATAATATCTATTTTGTGTTAAATAATCGTTAACACAAAAAATATATTATACTATAAGTCTAATTAGATAAAATACATATTATTAATTAAGGATTTCAAACTATGGATTTTTTCACAAACCCTAATGTTTTATTTTATATTGCTGCTTATTTGATCGGTTCAATCCCCTTTGGTCTTGTTTTGGCAAAAAAGTTTGCCGGAGTTGATGTGCAGTCTGCAGGTAGTAAAAGTATAGGTGCTACAAATGTACTAAGAGTCGTAAAACAAACAGATCCTGCTTTAGCAAAAAAGCTGGGTATTGCTACGGTTGTACTGGATGCCTTTAAAGGTGCTGTTGTTATACTCGCTGCTATGGCTTTTGGAATGAGTACCGAAACACTTTGGGCTATTGCTGTTTTAAGTGTAGTTGGTCACTGCTACAGTGTTTATTTAAATTTTGAAGGCGGTAAAGGTGTAGCTACGGCATTGGGTGTGTTTTTAGTGCTTATACCTATCCCTACACTTATAGGAGCTTTGGTTTGGGGCTTTTGTGCAAAAGTTTTAAAGATATCTTCTATATCTTCACTGTTGGGACTTGCAGCTGTTGTTGTTGCGGCAATGGCTATGAATAACGGACTTAATGTAGGCTCAAATGCTCCTATGTATATAATTGCATTTATAATCTTCTATAAACATGTGCCGAATATTATAAGACTAATAAGAGGTCAAGAGGGTAAAGTTGTTTAATGAAGGTATTTATTGAACAGCTTACTTTTAAAACTATTATAGGGATACTCCCCTTTGAGAGAGTAAAAAAGCAAAGAGTGGTTATTGATGTATCATTTAACTATGATTTTAAGAACGGTCACTTTGTAGACTACGGCAAAGTTGCAGAAGATCTAAAACAAACTATGAAGAAAGAGAAGTTTGAGCTAATAGAAGATGCTATAAAAACTCTTCATAAAAAACTAACTAAAAAGTATAAAATTAAAAACCTCTTAATAAAGATATCAAAACCCGATATCCTGAAGAGATGTAAAGTAAGCGTTTCTAACTAACACCTCTTCTACCGTTACTTTGAATCTTTCCCTTTACAACTTTTCATCATTATTTTAAACTCTGCACCCTTATAATCTTTACCCTCAACAGTGGTTACAACATTTTTAGCACTTAACTCACCGTCAACTTTCTGCACAATACTCATAGACATATCAAGTCCGATACCTGTACCTTTATCATCCTCTTTTGTAGTAAAGTAAGGTTCGAATATATTATCGATTATCTCTTCAGGTACCCCCCCTGCACAATCGGTTATTGTCATATATCCTTTCCCGTTTTCTTCATATGTTTTTACAAATATATCTTTAATCTCAGGATCATTTTCTTTGATAATATCTCTTGCATTGTTAAGTATATTTATGATCACCTGATTTAATTCATTTGAGTAACCGCTTACAATAATATCATCTTGTAAATCTGTTACGATATTTATCTTTTGTATCTCATAGATTTTTCCTATCAGTTTTTGTACATCAACTACACACTTACTTATATCAAAGCATGACATCTCTTGTGTTTTAAAGAAATTTCTAAAGTCATTCATAGTTACATTCATATACTCTATCTGATCTCTTACACTTTGAGTTTGTTTTGAGAAAAGTTCTTTATCAAAATCATCCATCAAAATATGCATATCTATTGAACTGTTTGCAATAGATATTGAATTTAAAGGTTGTTTCCACTGGTGAATTATTGCTGCCATCATCTCACCCATGGCTGCCGTTCTACTTTGCTGGATAAGCTGCATCTCTTTTTGGGTATTTTTAGCAACTTCCTCTTTTACTTTAGCATCCAGGATATCATTTGCACTTAAAAGTTCATTCTCCCTTTTTACAAGGATTATTGAATAATAAACTACCAGAAGGAATAATGCAGCTGCAATAAATATAAGTATTTTATTTCTCATAGCATTGTTTGCGGCAAAATCTTCCTCTAAAGGGGTGATAACTTCCAGCACACCTCTTTTATCACCAAGCTTCCAAAAACCCTCTTCCCATGTTCTGTCTTTGTTGCTGTTATGACAATCAACACATGATTTTGCCGTCATATAATCCGCCACGGCAACTCTAAGAACAGGCTTGCCGTTAATGGTATCTCTTTTTATCCACATACCCTGTTCATTATTTTCTACATATTCCAATGCTTCTTTTTGTGTTCTACTAAGTTTTCTGTCTGCTTTTGGCTTAAAAGGATATTTACTGTAAAAATGAAAAGTCAAACCGGTATTTTCGCTATATATTTTACTTAAATTATGAATAGTGGTAGTTGGGAAAGGAAGTTTGCCGTTTACCCCTTCATGTGCATAATCAAACTTCAAATTTGGAGCATATTTCTTTATATCATTTACTACACTAGATACATAATATGCTCGATTTAGTTTTATTTGAGCAACCGTATTTTGAGAATTTCTAACAACCGTTTCAATTGTATTTTGCTCTGTAACTTTTGGTATATATATAAATAATATACCTATAATTACCAAAGACACCAATATAACCGAAATAATAATCCTACTTTTTAGTAGTAACTTTAACATAAACTTCCCCTTGCTTTTATATCAAATCCAAAAAATCACTTTTATAGATAATAACCTCTTTAGAATCTTTTTTATATATAAACCTTTTATCTCCGCTTTTAACACATTCCAATATCATCTTTTTAATGTCCGATTCCGATTTATTGTGTTTTCTCATAAAGATAAAAAAATCTTTTATATCCATAAACTCCATTGAACTATTTTGTTGTTCACTTTTTACTATAGGCTTAGTATGTTCTAACTGATATATATTCTTCATCTCATGAAATGCACTTTTTAAAAGCTCTATCTCACTTTGAAATACATTCATCATCTTGTTTTGTGTTTTTTCTAGCCTGTGTATCTCACTGTTGTATTGCTTTCTCATAAACTTTACACTCTTTTTAAGCAACACTATTTGTTCATCTTTTAATTTAAGCATACCGTTTATATCTTCACTATTTGAAGTTGTAGCTTTTGGTCTTATATTTGCTCTTGAAGCATTATCAATATAAACATAAGTTTTTCCATCTTTTTTTACAGATTCCAGCTGACCTTTTTTTATTCTATAGTGGATACCCTGCAGGGATAATCCTAATATCTTTGCCGCTTCAGAACTTGTAACTAATTTTTTCAAAACTTATCTTTCTTAATTGTTCTCTCTACTGTCTATAGTAATAACCGTATGAACATTACCTCTTGGATTGAAGTCTGCAACTATTTTCATACTTCTTGGTTTAAGTTTGTTGTATAAAGTATCGTATATCTCATTTGCACTGTTTTCATGAGATATCTCTCTATTCATAAATGAATTGATATATAATTTTAAAGCTTTTAACTCTATCACCTTTTCATCCGGTACATATTCTAACTTGATAGTGGCAAAATCCGGATAGCCGCTTCTTGGACACTTTGCCATAAACTCCGGAAGGTCAATATTTATCGTGTAGTTCTTACCATGCTTATTTGGCCAATAGTTATCCTCTTTATTTATATCAAATTCTAATATCTCTTTTTCACCGTATTTCATCTGTTTCCTATTCTTTCATCATTTTAAGATTATTATATATAAAAATATGTTAAATTCTTATAATTTAAAATTGTTTCTATTAACAAAATAACATAAAAGGTTATACATGGATCTGCTTTCTATAATAGTTGCTGCACTTTTTGTATCTATTATTCTAAATCTTATATTAAAAAAATTTGGTGTATCTTCAATAGTTGGATATATATTCACAGGGATAGGGATAACTTTCTTTTTAGATGCCACCCAGATTAATCTTGGTAAACTAGCACATATAGCCGAATTTGGTATCGTATTTTTAATGTTTACAATTGGGTTGGAGTTTTCCGTAAATCATCTAAAAAGGATGAAAAAAGAGGTGTTTGTATTTGGTACCCTTCAAGTATTGCTAACCGCTTTTATATTCACATATATCACCCATCTTATTTTTGGTTTTGATATGAAAACATCTATTGTTATAGGTTCTGCATTGGCTTTGTCTTCTACGGCTATTGTATTAAAAGTACTTAATGACAATGGTGATATCCACAGACCTTACGGTCTTGCAAGTACGGGTATACTTATATTTCAAGACCTTGCTGTGATCCCTATACTTCTTATGATAACCATCCTTGCTGATTCATCCGTATCATTGCAGGAGATGCTTTTAAATACATTTTATTCTGCCGTATTTGTGGGTATAGTTCTATTTATACTGGGAAAATATGCTACAGAAAAGTTTTTGGCATATGTAGTTGATGCAAGAAGTGAAGAGATATTTATAGCTTCAATTTTACTTATTGTTCTTTCATCTGCATTATTTGCACATACTTTTGGGTTCTCTTATTCTCTTGGAGCATTCTTGGCAGGTATGTTGATTGCTGAAACAAAATACAAGTTCCAGATAGAAGCAGACCTTGTACCTTTTAGAGATATTCTATTAGGTGTGTTTTTTATAACCGTTGGGATGCAGGTGCACCTGGATTCATTTATAGAAAACTTTTTCACTATAGTTGCTCTGTCTGTTGTTATTCTTTTAGTTAAGGCTATCATAATTTTTACAATATTAAGAGTATTTACTTTTACAAAAAGAGCCTTTAAGATTGCATTGACACTTGCACAAGTGGGAGAGTTCTCTTTTGCAGTATTTGCCCTTGCCAGTGCAAATAACCTTATAAGTGATGAACTAAATCAAATTATGATACCTGTTGTTATCTTGTCTCTTCTGTTTACTTCACTTGCACTTAAACATGTAAGAGCATTTGTTAATTTCTTTCAAAAAGAGAGCTCGGAAGCTATGTCGGAGCCGCTAATGAGTGCCGATATTAAAAATCATATAATTGTATGCGGTTACTCCTTACTTGGGCAAAAGATTGTAAAACAACTTAAAAATTCCAAACTACCCTATGTAGCCATAGAACACGATAGGCAACATGTAAAAAAAGGGCAGGAGAATGGAGATATAGTGTTTTTTGGAAATGCCGCATCAAAACATATGCTTAACTCTATGTATATAAACAATGCAAACTCGGTAATAATAGCCATAGACAATGATGAGAAAGTAAGACTTATAGCACAAGCTATCAGAAATCTCAATCCCAATATCTCAATAATAGTTAAGATAACAAATCAAGCACAAATAGAAGACTTTAAAGATATGGATATAAACGGTTTCGTAAATGAAAACGAACTTGTGGCAAAAGCGGTTGTGGAAAAAGCAACCAGATGTGAGATATAAAAAAAGGCACTATTTAAAAATAGTGCCTTTTTCCTTTTTAGACCATATTAGTCTCTAGTTTCCAAGATCTCTATTTTTTCTATTGTATCACCTTGCTTTACTGCATCAAGTGCTGCAAAACTTTCTTTGTCGGTTATCTCAATACCGCCAAATACAGTATGTACACCGTCAAGATGAGGACAAGGTACAAAACAGATAAAGAATTGACTTCCACCTGTATTTGGTCCTGCATGTGCCATAGAAAGTGATCCTTTCTTATGTACCTGATTTGGTGCATCGGTCTCACAAGCTATCGCCCATTCAGGACCACCTGTACCTGTACCGCTAGGACAACCGCCTTGAGCCATAAATCCATCAATAACTCTGTGGAAACTTAGTCCGTCATAAAAAGCATCATTTGCAAGATGTGCAAAATTTGCTACAGTATTAGGGGTAGTTTCAGGAGTAAGTTTTATCCAGATAGTTCCACTTGTAACAGTAAACTTTGCATATTGACATTTTGCCAGTTCATCTTGAGTAAGTTCATACTCTTTTAAATCTTTTTTTCCAAATCCAAACATATAAATTACCTTTTTGTAAATTTTTTGTGAAAAGATAGCATATACCAACTTATAAATAAGTTGATATATTGCTAAATATTCATATCGTGTAGTTCTTTAAATATATATGCTTCTACAATATCATCTATATAGTTTTGGAAAGGAGCTACAAGAACTGCTATATTTTCCTCTACAAAAGGCCATACATACTCTTTATCGTTCTTAACTATAACAATATCTACCCACTCTTGTATATCTTCCCTTTTGTCGTAAAATTCTGATTTTACCATTTTACCTTCAGTCATATCTATCAAAAGCCATTTTTTCACCTCATCTAAAAGTGTGATTTGTGCCTCTTCAATATCTGTGCTATCTACCGGTATTAAAATATTCATTTATTTATCCCTTAATATTTTTGTTAAAAATTATATGTAATATTTATAAAAAAGAGCTTTATAGTTGCTAATGATTAAAATGATTTTTATTAATTGTGATTTTTTGTTATATGAAGCTTAGGTGCTCCTCCCAGATACCAAAACACACCATAAAAAAAGGTTCCTTGCTGTATTCCTACCCTGGGGAGTTGCCTTTAGATATAATTGTAATGGTCTAAGAGAAGCAGTCAAAATATTTTTATATTCTCAATGCTTATCTTAAAAGAGATGCAATTTTAATCTAATTTTTATTAAATATATATTAAACCATTTGATTATAAGCTACAAAACAACACTTTCTTTGAAAATTTAGAGAATTATCTTAATTCTCTATCTATAGCTATATAGTAAAAGCTTTTTATCAAATCAATTTTTACGAGTAAAATAAGATCTAAATAAAAGTTATTTTACTCACTTGATTGATCTTATTTCCTGTTTTGTTCTTTTATTTTCAGATCAATTAAAAACTTATAAGAGGAGTTAATAGATGTGAATTTATCTTCACTATCACCTTTATAAACATCAGGGTGATATCTCTTTGCCATTAATCTGTACTGCTTTTTTATATCACTTTTTGTTAATTGACCGATGCTGATATTTGATTCAAATAGATTCTCGATATGTGTTTTTACAATATCATCTTTTGAATAGCTGCCTTCACCAAACTGTTTTTTAAACTCCTCTTGTTCTTTATGTTTATTTATTTGATTAATTATAAACAGATATATTATATTGTTTAAAAGCAATACAATTAAGAAGAAAAAAGCAAGACCGAAAGATAAAAATATCCAATTTAATATAAAGATAAATAAACTGAATCTATTTATTAGTTTCAAAATTCTCACTTGCCTATATTTAACAATCAACATATTCTGATTAAAATATCTTGTTATTAGAACCATTTGAAGAAATAACACTGTATATATTAAAGAGTTTAAAGAAAAAGAGTATATCTCAATCTCAAACCACAAAAGATAAAGTGCCGTAAATGAGCTATAGATAAAAATTGAGTGCAGTTTATCTGCAAAACTATCCATTGTTTTGTTAGGTATTCTATTTTCTCTAATAAATATTTTTTTTACAATTATAAATATAAGTGCAAAAAATAGTTTTAAAAATGTTTTTATTGTTTTTTTTATCATATCAAATCTCAGTTATATACTAGCAGGAATACTTATAAAACCCACCCAAATCCTCCACGGCTTCGCTTCTCTCCGACCGTTTCGGTTTCGACTCTAAAAAAGCCAAGCAGTTGTTTTTTTTTACGAGTCTCACATATATCTCTTTAGAACTTCAGGTATCTCTATAGTTCCGTCTTCTTGCTGATAATTTTCCATAATAGCCACAAGAGTTCTACCAACTGCCAAACTTGAACCGTTTAGCGTATGACAAAGGATATTCTTCTTACCGTCCTTATATCTAATCTTTGCACGTCTTGATTGGAAATCTTTTGTATTAGAGATAGAACTTATCTCTCTGTATTTCCCCTGTCCCGGTAACCACACTTCAAGGTCAATAGTGGTTGCCGCACTAAATCCAAGATCACCCGTACAAAGCTGTACTTTTTGGTGAGAAAGCCCAAGTGAAGTAAGAAGGTCACTTGCACAATCAACCATTTTTTGGAATACCTCTTCAGATTGTTCTTGTGTAGTAATAGCTACCATCTCAACTTTATCAAACTGATGCTGTCTTATTATACCTCTTGTATCTCTACCTGCACTTCCCGCTTCTTTTCTAAAACATGGAGTGTAAGATGTAAGAAGCATAGGAAGTTCATCTTTAGATACTATCTCATCATTGTAAAGGTTGGTAAGTGATACTTCTGCTGTTGGGATAAGATAAAGATCTTCCCCCTCTATTTTAAACAGGTCATCTCCAAATTTTGGTAATTGTCCCGTACCCTCTAAAGCTGTTGTATTTGCCATAAAAGGCACATACCACTCTTCAAAACCTCTTTGCCTATTAAAGTCTAAGAAATAGTTTATTAGTGCTCGTTCTAGTCTTGCACCTACCCCTTTAAGTGCTGCAAACCTGCTTTTTGCTAATTTAACACCTCTTGTAAAATCGATCATACCGTTGTTTTCACCAAGCTCCCAATGCTCTTTTGGTTCAAAAGTAAATGTGGGGTTTTCACCTATTGTAGTTAATACGACATTTTCATCTTCACTTTCACCTAATGGCACGTCAGTATCCGGAAGATTCGGGATACCCATAATTATAGAATCGATAACCTCTTCATCAACTCTTACTTCATCTTCTATTCTTTGCTTTTGCTCTTTTAGTGTATCTATTTGTGCTTTTAAAGGGGCTATATCCTTACCCTCTTTTTTATATGCACCAAACTGGCTTGAAAGCTTTTTTTGTTCTGCCTGCATCGACTCCATGCTTTGTCTTTTTGCTTTTGTAGACAAAGTTTGTTGTTTTAAATTCTCAAGTGTTTCTTTATCTACACCCTTTTTTGCCAGTGCAGAACTAACTGCTTCAAAATCTTTTTCTAAAAGTTTCTTATCAATCATCTATTTTTCCATATCCTCTTTTAATGTATTTTTTACTATATTGCTAATCTCTTCTTTTTTTACAAAATCTGCACCCATACTTACTATAAACTGGCTTGCTTCCGCAACCGTATATGTGGTCTGTTTAACTTTTGTTCTATCTACGATAACCGTATATCCACTTGTAGGATTTGGACTTGTGGGTACAAAAAGTACAAGAACCCCGTCATGTTTACTAAGAACATAAGCAGGTACCCATAGATCTTTTTTGGGATACTCAACCAAAACAACCTCTTTTTTATCATCTTTGCTGTTTGGTTTGAAAAGCTCTGTTATCTTTTTAACTATACCGTATATATTTCTAATAGCAGGCAATCTGTTTAATATATTTTCAATAATAGAAACAACAAACGATTTACCCGCTTTTTCAATAGAAGATCCTATTATCGCAAGTGCCAATATTGTTGCAGTAATAATTGCAAGTGTAAATATTGTATTGTTGGTATAAGATGAAACATAATCAAAAAGATCAACACTCAAAGTTTGAGCCCAAAATATTATCTGCATCACAACAAGAAACGGTATAAGTGCCAATGAACCTACAAATAGATATCTAAAAAACTGCTTCATCTTACTCTCCATAATTTTTTGGTATTATATCACATATCATCTTTAGATGATTTGATTTATAAAAAAATACTAAGGATAAATTTTTGAGAATATTATCGGGAATACAACCAAGCGGTACCATACACATAGGTAACTACTTCGGTATGATAAAAAAGATGATAGAGTCACAAAATGACGGTGAACTTTTTGCATTTATCGCCTCCTATCATGCACTCACATCGGTTAAAGATAAAGAGTTTTTACAAAAAAATATTTTTGAAGCGGCAGTGAATTTTTTAGCCCTTGGGATCGATCCGCAGAAGTCGACTTTCTGGGTACAAAGTGATGTGCCTGAGGTACTTGAACTTTACTGGATACTTTCAAATCACACACCTATGGGTTTACTGGAACGTGCTCATAGTTATAAAGATAAAACAGCAAGAGGTATTGCAACCAATCATGGACTTTTCTCATATCCTGTGCTTATGGCTGCAGATATATTATTGTTTGATTCAAATGTTGTTCCTGTCGGAAAAGATCAGATACAACATGTGGAGATGACAAGAGATATTGCTAATACTTTTAATAATACCTATGGTGAGATATTAACAATGCCTGAGTTAAAAGTGGACGACAATGTTGCAACGGTTCTAGGAACCGACGGAGCAAAGATGAGTAAATCTTACGGTAATACTATTGATATGTTTGGATCTAAAAAAGCAACAAAAAAACAGGTTATGAAAATTGTAACCGATTCAAAAGAGCTGCATGAGGTAAAAGAGTACAGCTCTTGTAATGTATATAAACTTTGTGAACTATTTATGAAAGAGAATGAACTTTTAGAACTTCAAAATAGATATGCTACACCGGGGGAGGGTTACGGTCACTTTAAACTGGCACTTCTTGATAAGATCAATGATCATTTTGCTCCATATGCAGACAGACGAGAACACTATATGAATAATCCTGAAGAGGTAAAAGAGATATTAGCTCACGGAGCTTCAAAAGCAAGAAAGATTGCACAAGAGAAGATGAAAATTATAAAAGATGCAGTTGGACTAAACTACTGATATTAATTTAACACAATTTAATGTCATAATACTACAAAAAAGGGTGAATTTTGGATAGTAGATACAAAAATATTTTGATCTCGTTGGTTTTAGCACTGATTGGATACTTTGGTGCCGGATTGGTATTTGACGAGATTCAAGCAAGGCTTATAGGTGCTGTCGTATTTTTAGTAGCACTGTGGACAAATGAAGCACTCCCTTTGGGGGCTGTCTCTTTACTCCCTATTATATTATTTCCTTCGTTGGATATACTTGGAACTGCCGCAACCACTGTAAACTACTCAAAAACAATTATATTTTTGTTTTTAGGTGGTTTTATGTTGGCAATCGCCGTTGAAAAGATCGGGCTTCACAAAGTTATAGCCCATAAACTTCTAAATATTTTCCCCTCCAGTGCCAGAGGGATTATATTTGCCTTAGCTATTACGTCTGCTTTTTTAAGTTCACTTCTTTCTAACACTACCACTGCCCTGCTGCTAATGCCTATAGCATTATTCTTAACAGATATTACCAAGCTTAAAATAAGACTTGTTTTAGCCGTAGCATACGGTGCAAGTATCGGTGGTATAATCACACCTATAGGAACACCTCCAAATCTTATATTGTTGGGTTTCTTGCAAGATAACAATATAGAAGCACTTACATTTGTTATGTGGATGTTTAAAACTATCCCTTTAGCTGCCATTATGTTAACCGTAGTACCTTATATCTTATCTATCGGCGTAAATGATATTAAAGTTGAGCACGATATACACCAGCAAACCAAGCTGACTAATGAACAAAAAAGATTGTTAAAGATCTTAGGAACGTTAGTAATTGTTCTATTTGTAAATTCATTCTTTAAAGTAAGTGAAGCCGGTATTTTATTGGCATACGGTTTGGTAATGCTTTTACCTAAAATTGGTTTTATGCAATGGGAAGATACAAAAAAGATCCCTTATGAGATAATATTTTTATTTGGTGCCGGTTTCTCTATAGCCTCGGCATTTGGTCATACCGGCTTAGCGGAGGCTATAGCACAAATGCTTTTAACTCTTACGGAGCTACAACCTGTTCTTCTTATTTTAATAGTTGCTTCACTTATTACTTTTACTACGGAAGTTACAAGTAATACTGCACTTATATCTATAGCCTTGCCTATTATATATTCACTGGGAACTGCTGCGAATCTTGATACTAACCTTATACTTATGGTTGCTACAATTTGTGCAAGTTATGCATTTATGCTTCCTATTGCTACTCCACCAAATGCTATTGCTATGAGCAGCAAGGTTCTAACTATAAAAGATATGGCTAAATTCGGTATTGTGTTTAATTTACTAGCGATTGTACTTACTACTACGGTAGCTATGATATGGTGGTAGTTATGCTAAGGAGCAAAACAATTGTTTTGCTCCGGAGTTACTTGAAAAATTCTTTTATTTTATTGTTTGAGTTTAATTGAGTTTTAATATTTTTTCTATGATCTTTTAGAAAAATTATATTCTTATACAAAAGTTCAGAAAGTTCTTTCATATATACTACGGAATATCCTTTATCTTCAATCCCTTCAGATGTTAAATTCTCTTTAGCCCATTTCTCTAAAAGCTCTGCTTTTAAACTAGGTTCATCTAAAGAGTCGATATATCTTAATCTACTTAAAAGTTCTATAGACCCGTCTCTTCTTTCCATGCTTCAATAAGTCCCGTAACCACTTTCTTTACTTGAGCTACAGCACCCAAGTTATTATCAACACCTGCACTAAACAATGTCTCTATCTGGTATAGATAAAGTCCATCAAGATAGTAAGCTACATCACCACCGTCAAAATCAAGTATATTTCTTAATTCATCAAATATAGCTATAGATCTATTTATATATTCGAATTTATCTTCAACATTATCATTTTCTATTGCATTTTCTACTATAGATAGGTATTTTAATAATCCCTCGTATAGTTTTAGTATTAACATATAAGGATCTTCAGTTGTTGCTGCCTGTTGATTATATATTTCTAAACCCATTAATTAACTCCGTTTATTTTATTTGACGATTATATGATATTAATACTTAAAATATATTAAGTATTACTTACTTGCCACTGACTGCTGTATCATCATTTGCAATCCACTAAAAGCTGACTCCATTTGAGTTATCAACGCACCGTAATCTGAAAACTGCTTTGCCATTGTATTGTATTTAAGATCCAAGGTTTCTAGTGCTTCTTCTCTCTCTTTTTCAAGTTCTGTTTGTCTCTCTGTCAAAGAAGTTTCATATCTAGTTAATAAACCATCATTACTATCAAGTTCATCAAGATAGCTTTTTAGCATATATCCCAATCCCAATGATTTTGTACTGTCTGATTCAGCTAAATCCGAATCCGTCGTATTACCCATTAGGAGACTCTTTATATCATCATAGTTATCATTTAATCCATCTGCAAATTTTTCACTATCTATACTAAGATGTCCCTGAAGATCAATATCTAATCCATGACTAAATAAATTTAGATCTCCATTTACTCCATAACTTGAAAAAAGATCCTCTTTTATTGCCGATAGAATTGATCTTAATGAGGATGCATCACTAATATTAGAATCAGGGTCAGATAACTCATCCTCTATTAAATCAACAAGTGTGTTATAACTTCCTATTACATTTTCAAGACTTGTCAAAATTGATGAATTGTCTTTTTGTATATCTATAGTTGAGTTACCTATCTCAACCGCAGTCATAGTAAGGTTCCCTTGTATTGTCATCGTATTAGATCCAACATCATAATCAACCCCATCTACGTTAGCTATCAGATTCTGCGCAGTTTGCGTTTGTCCGGTTGAGTCATAAAAACCCAAATCAACATCTGTTTGTGTTATTGTTATATCAGAACCGTCATCTGCCGTTATTACTATTTGTCCATCAGCAATACTTGCATTAAAGGTATCACCTGCACCTCCACCGCCGTCATAGTCGTTAATATCAGCAGCTAACTGCTCATAGGTTTTACCTACGGTTGAAAAAACAACACCGTTTACGCTGATCTCGTCACCGCCCTCTTGACCACCGGCTATTAATTCGCTAGTATCATCAACTTTTTCACTACTTTGTTGAGTTTCTCCAAAGCCTATATTAAAGTTCGTTTGAGTTATTGTTAAAGCATTATCCATTCCTGAATCAGCACTTTTAATTACAAGTCTATACTCATCAGTTCCTACTGTTTCTATTGATGCAATCAGTTTTTCATTTTCATTTATCTCATCAGCAAGCTCTTCAATTGTTTTCGCCCCCAACTCGGCTACTGTAGTTGCACTTGGATCTTGAACTATATGAAAGAAGTGGTCTTCTCCATCAATATTAATATTAATCCCTGCAGCGGCAATGTATGCAAGATCATCGGGATCTGCCGGTATCGGTTCTAATGCACTCATCTGAGCTTCTTTTGCATCACCGTTAAATGATATACTTTGATATACATCTTTTTGTGCTAATTGGGTTACTTCTATATTTGTTGTACCGGGTTCTAATCCACTTACATCAACAGCATCAAACACGGCTGCAGAACCTGTCGTAGATGCAACAACCTGATCGAAAGCTGTGGTACTTGTACTTGAGAGGTCAAATACCTCTACCTTACTCATTAAATCTAATGTATGAATTTTTACATTAAGTAAGGTATCTAGTTCTCCAAGTTTATCCAGCTCATCACCCGTTTCGGCATCTAATCCGGTGATCCCCTCCAAATCTTTATCTATCTGAAAAAGTACAGACTCTTTATCTGCATTTTTAAGTTTATTAATAAGATCTGCATTTAAATCTGCTGCACCGCCTGTCGCAAAACTTCCTAATAGATCATAATCTGCCATAATATCCTCCTTTTAAAGGGTTATCTTTTCATTCCCAAGATGGTTTGAAGCATCTCATCAACCACCGTAACCATTTTTGCATTTGCTTCGTATGCTGATTGAAATTTTATAAGTTCAATCATCTCTTCATCTTTATCAACTTTTGTAACTTTATCATAGTTCTTTTGTAGTGCTTCCGTAATAGCCTCTTGAGAATCTTTTCTAAATCTAACATTTTCTCTGTCGTCTGCTATATTTACCCTTAGCTCTTCATAAAAAGTATAAAATGAGGTCACATTTTGACCCGTACCGTCAAAATCCACATCTTCTTTCCATTGAATACCGGCTAAATAGTCAAGTTTCTCTTGTGTCAAGGTATTAACCATAGAGTCATTAAAACTTAAACTATTTACAGAACTACCTTTAAAAAGATCAATATCGACTCTTTGTTCACGTATCTCATTTAATTCAACTGCATTAGTACCGTATACATAAGTAAGGTCATCGTTCTCTATATATGTATTAGAAAGATCTACTAAGGCTTTTGCAAAATTATCAAGCATATCTTTATACGATTGGTATTTGTTATCTGCAGCATCTGTTTGGATATTATCTACCATTGACTTTAGTGACCCTTGAGACAATTGCACCTCTTCATCTTCATCAATCATAGAGAGGTATATATTATCAAGAGGATCTTCACTTTGAATACTGTTTTTTGTTATGAATGTTGCGGGAGATGATATCTCTGCCGTTGATGTATCATTATCATCATCATATGTATAACCTGCATGCTCATCATACACTAGAATTTCACCTGTAAATTTTCCTGCATCACCCTCTTTTTTAGCTTCTATAACTAAATAGTGGTCACTTGTTTGATCCATTAGAACTTTATTACCGTTGTTATCCAACGTATAATCACCGTTATAAGCTTGTATCTTGTTATTAGTATCTGCAAGATCATTTATCTTGTAAACAAGGGCTCTTATTACTGTGTCCTTTGTTACAACATCTCCCGCATCACCGGCAACCGTACTTCCGTCAAGATCTATCGGGTTACCGTTTGCATCAGTTATAATCTCCCCGTAAGTTACAGTAATTGATGTTTCTTTATCCAAAGTGTAAGTTACGCTAGGAACCGATCCTTTTTGAGTTTCAACAGATACGTCAAAATCTATACCGTTACTTGTAGCTTCCGGAATAGTAGGTACATCACCCATCATATTATCATATGTTATTAGTAGTGTTTCTCCCGTTGGATCAGTTACTAAGTCAACAACTATATCACTTATTTGCTTTGTTGGATTATTCGCATTCCACAAGATCATAATATTAGCTTTTTCTGCTTCAATATCTGTAGCAGTTTCGGCAGCAGTTGAAGGGTAACCGTGTGCAACCGAATCGGGGATATATGTACCTAAAAAGTTAACCTCTCCTGTTGCTGTTCCAGTTATCGTTAAAGTTTGTGTCTCTTCATAATTAACCCATGTTGATGCTGCACTTGTATCTACTATGCTAGTTACATTTCCCGTGGTATTTTCCAAGGTATAATAATCTTTTTGAGTATGATAATCTTCAACAATCATCATCTCTCTATTATTTGTATCGTGTCCTACGGCAGTTACTCCACCTATACTTAAATTATATGTTCTATCTTTTGAAACTTCTATATCAACATATTGCGACAACTCATTTTCTAACAAATCCCTTCTATCATATAGGTCATGCGGAGTAACCGTTGAGTTGATTATTTCATCATTAAGAGCTGCAATATTTTTTAAGATACCGTTCACTGCATCTACATTTTCTTCTGCATTTGCCAGTGTTGTTGCTTCCCTTGTTTCTATGTCACTATACAAGGTTTTCATTGTATCTATTAAAATATTTGCATTGTTTTTTAGTTCATTTTTATATATTTCATTATAGGGACTGGTTCTAAGATTCTCTATAGAGTTAAAATATCTGTTTAGATCTGCCGACAAACCTGAATCTTCAGTTTCAAAAAATATAGATTCAATATCTTCAAGCATAATATCAAGTTCACTTAATGAGTTGTTCTTACTGTTTTCTGTTAAAAGATTATGGTACATATATTCATTTGTACTTCTTGTCACACCTTGAACAACTGCACCCCTACCGGTCTCTCTAAGATCATTTTGTGCCAACTCACCTACATTTACTGTTCTAGTTTTATAACCGGCAGTATTTTCATTAGCAAGGTTATTTAGCACACCGTCAACTTGCGTTTGTGATACTTTTAAACCTGTCTGAGCTGTATTTAGTGACTGTAACATTTTATTCTCCTATATCCATAGATTATTTTAATATGACATTTCTTAATTTTTGATTAAAAAGGCCATATAGTTTCTAAAGCTTTACTTCCCCAAGGTTTTTCAAGTGAGTCCATCTCTTTACCCTCTTTTTCATACAATATTTTTAAATTTGCCAGTTGATATGAATATACAGTATTGTCAGGACTTATATCATAAGGTCTTATTACACCGCTTATTTGTATATTTTGCTTTTGACCGTTTATAAGAAGCTGTTTAGATCCTCTTATAAAATAGTTTCCATTTTTGTATGTTTCCTCTATAATTGCCGATACGGTAGTTGTAAACTCTTCATCACTTGATTCCGTAGACTCACCTTTAAAACTGTTTTTTGTACCTGCAGTGAAACCTAAATTTGTAACATTATTCAATTTATCTGCAAACCGTCCCAATCCCGTACCTTCTGCTGCAGTAAATTTTCCACCCTCTAGTGCGGTTTTGTTATCTTTTGAATTTTCTCTGCTATTGGTTGATTCATTTGTCAGTGTCTCTTCTATATATACTTGAATAATATCACCTATTTGTAAATCTTTTTTATCTGAGAATAAGGAAGCACCTTTCCTTGAATAAACTGATCCTTTTTTTATTTTTGCAACCGTAGGTTTTTTAGGTATCTGATACTTTGGTTTTGATTCTATATTTATTTTTTGGGGAGTTTTACTACAACCTGTAAAAATAAAGATCATTGATAACATAAGTAGTAATTTAAGATTCATATTTATTCTCCACTATCATTTTAAGATCTACTGCAATTTTGATACTCTTTGAGGTATGCTTAACATATGCATTAACACCGTATCGAACAAGTAAGGGTTCTATATCGGTATTATAATCACATACAATATAAAGGCGATCTTTTATAACCTTTATAGATTCAACATGTTTTTGATTTAAAAGATCTACAATAACAACAGCTTCTTTATATATAGTTTTTTCGATTTTTAGTGTTCTTTGCAAATCTTTTTTTTGTATACTGGATAGTTTTTCCTCTTCTAATTCTTTACTTAAATTAGAAAACTTATTACCCATATGCAGATAATAGAAAAAGAACATAATAATAAGACCGACTATAGATAATCCTTTAATTAAAATCCTTTTTTTATCTTCATTTTTAATTATTATTATCATCTATACTGTCCTGTTTATAAATTATTTAATTACAAAAGAGGTAAAAAATATATCTTTTACAGGATCTCTGGCAATCTCTTCATTTTTACTTGAAACATCATTTATAATATTATTCAGCTCTTCGATCATCTCCTCTTTTAACATAGCTTTTCCACCTACCGTTAAAAGTTCTTCACTACTTCTTGCACTTATCTGCCGAATCACAGAATCAATCATCTGGGCTTTGTTTGTTTCAACAATCTGTGCGATTGTAGGCTCCGTAGTTTTTAGTGTAAAAGAGAGCTTCATTAATTTTGCTCTACCTTTTGCATCTGTTATATTAAGAACAAGACCATCTATTGCGGAAGTGAATATTTCACCAAGCTCCTCTTTTTCACCTTGTTTGTCAGCGGCTGCTACTTGTTCAGTTTGTTGCTGTTGCGACTCAGGATCAAAAACACCCTTTGAATACATAAAATAAGCAAGACCTCCAACTGCGGCAAGTAATAACACTATTAGTACTATAAGAACTATCATCATTGGATTACCGCTTTTTTTAGCCTCTTCTTTTCCTTCTTCATCTGCCATATCTATTGTCCCTCCTTGGTTTTTTCTTTATTTTTTTCTTTCTCAATTCTCATTTTTTTCATTAAAGTTGTTGCGGTTTTAGTATCCATTTTTTTTAAAATTTTCATTACTCTTTTATCTTTCAATCTTATTAGTATATCAAAAACTTCTTCAATTTCACCGTTTTGAATCATCTCGTTAAATATGTTAACAACTACTGAAAGTTTCATTTTGTCATACATTAACATAGCTTTCGATGTTATAACCCTGTTTATCTCATCCAATATTTTTTGATTATCGTCTCTTACTTTTATAATATTTTCTTCATCTGTTTTAATTTTATTATGGATATTCTCAAGTTCTGTTTTTCTTTGTTGATACTCCATCTCTTTTGTTTCATAAAAATCATTCAGTTCATTTTTAATAGCCATAAGTTCTTTTTTTTCTTTATAAAGATTACCCTCTTCCATTACCAATGCCCAAGAGAGGTTTACTAAAATAAAACATAATATAACTGCTTTAATCAATATTTTTCTCCATTCTTTTTTTTATAAATTGAGCCTGTACATATTCAGATGTTACAAGCTCTTCATTTTTTAGTATCTCTTTTAATTTTTCTTGTTTTTGCTGCTCTAATATATAATTATATTGTTCACTCTCTTTATTTAGATTAACAATCACCTTATCATACTGCCCTATTTGTTTTTTTAAGTGCTCTTTTGATTGAAACAGCTTTATCATATGACTTTTCATTGTTTCTTTATGGATCTGTAAAACTCTAAAATCAGAGATAGAACCCATTGTGTCAATTGTGGCACTATGCATTCTTTTATCTGTTTCTCTTAACTCTTCATCTATATCGTCAATTTTAGACATCGCTTGCTGTTTTAATGATAATTGTTGGTTTATCTGCTGTTGTTTTAACTTATATAGATCTTCTATCATTATTGCTTACCGAACAATATTATCATATTCCATAACTCTAAAGTATATGTTTCTATATGATCACCTATCCACGGTAATGATAATACTATAAAAACAGATACCAATATCATCTTTGGAACAAAAGACAATGATGCATCACTGATTTGAGTAACTGCTTGAAAAATACTTATAATCAAACCGATAACCATACTTACTATCAGTGAAGGAAGTCCAAGCATCAGTATTATTTTTACAGTATTTTGCGATATTCCCATTAAATCCATTTTTAATCTTTTATCTTAATGGTGATCTCTATAGTTTTATTGTTTAAAAGCTGACTTAATACGGAAACCAGATCAGACGTATTTGCACTGTTTATTTCAATAGTACCGCCATTTGAAGTTTTATCACCTTCACCCTGATCACTACTTTTGACTTCACTATCATCATTATCAACGATCTCGGAAGGGATTTCAATATCTTCATCTTGTGTCTCATTGGCAAGATCAAGCTCTTGAGATAAGATATCCAAAGGGTCGATCTCATTATCTGTACTTGTGTCATTACCCTCTTTTGACGGTTCTGAGACCTCTTGACCCAAAGCTTCTAAAACCTCGGATTCTATTAGCTCATCTAGCTGTGAAAGTTCATCAGACATCTCTATTCCCCTTTTTAAATTATACTTCAGTCAATGCTTCTAATGTATCGTCTTCAAGCATATCATCAATAGTTGTTATTTCGAGTGCTTTTGGTTTTGCATTTTCAATAGCTTCAAGTCTTTTATCAATGTAAAGTATAAGATCATCATACTCTCTTATACTAATATCTCCCAAACCATGCTCATCTAGATACCGTTTATGTATTCCGTTCTTTGGTTTCAAAAATTTCAGATATCTGGACAACAGATCATCGGTGATTATTTTACTCTGATCAATTAAAAAAATTTGTTCAGAATTATTAGCGATATGGTTTTTTATCTTTTGCAGATCATATACGTCAATTATTTCACCATCGCCGATTTTAATACGAATATTGCCATGGTCCATAATCTCGTGTATTTTATTCCTAAAAGGATCACTGCCGTAAATATATATATTCAAAGAAACCTCAAAGTTAAAGTATTTGATTAAATTATATCTTTATTTTATTAAAGTTTAGATAAAATGTTAAGAATTATACAAATCACTATCAGGACAGGAAATATATTGAGAAAACTATTATTACTCATATTTTTAAATTTAACACTATATTCACAAACAATCAAAGACATATCAAATATTGTAGGTATAAGAGAAAATCAACTAATAGGACATGGTCTGGTTGTAGGATTACCGGGTACCGGTGACAAAAGCCAGTTTACAATGCAGTCTTTACAAAATTTACTTAGAAATTCATATATAAAAATACCCGCATCATCGATAAAGTCAAAAAACATCGCAACTGTTATGGTAACGGCAGTTCTTCCCCCTTTTGCAAAGCAAGGTGACAAACTAAAACTTAAAATATCCTCTATAGGAGATGCAAAATCTATAGACGGAGGTCAGCTTTTATTAACCCAGTTAAAAGGTGTGGACGGAAGAGTTTATGCTCTGGCACAAGGTACCATAATAGGAAACAACAATATAAAAACAAGCGGCTACATATACAACGGTGCAATTGTTGAAAATGAGATAGACTACTCGCTAAAAGATGAAGAGATATTTAGATTAAGCTTATTAAAACATGATGCAAAAACTGCCTCTAGTGTTGAAGACAAGATAAATGAAAAATTCGGTAAGAATATTGCCGTTGCATATGACACAAGAACTATTGAGGTAACAAAACCTTTGGGTATGTCAGCAATAAAATTTATTTCAAAGGTACAAAATATTGAGCTTGATTCTGATATGAAGAAAAAGATTGTAATAGATCAAGTAAAAGAGATCATAATAGCAGGAGCTGATATCACGATAAATCCTGTAACAATTTCAAAAAAAGATTTCACTCTTAGAATCAAAAAAAGTCAACTATCAGATCAAGACTGGGAAGACCCGGCAGCAAACCCTGGAGTTGATATTGGAGATGATGTTAAAGTGGGTGATAAACCTGTAGAGATAAATATTTTCAATGCACTGGTTAATACTAAACAAGCACCAACTGTTTCTGATCTTATGAGAGCTATGAAATTAATGAAACTTGATATAAATGATATTATAGATACAATCAAAATGCTTGACAGCCTTGGGGCTATAAATGCAGAAGTTGAGATAGTGAGATAAAATGGCAGAGTTTTTAAGTCAAGATGAGATTGATGCTCTTTTAGATATAGCGGAAGAGGACGGTGACCTTGAGGATATAGAAGAGTCAAGTGCGGCAAATACTGCAAAAGAAAAAAGTTATGCTATATATGACTTTAAAAAACCAAATAGAATCTCAGCAGACCAAATGAAAGCATTTAATGCTTTACATGACAAAATGTTAAGAACTACCATAAGTGACGTATCTGCAATGCTTAGAAAAATAGTTGATATAAAACTATACAGTATAGAACAGATGACTTACGGTGAATTTATCCTTTCAATTCCTCAAATAACAAGCCTAAATACCCTTTCTATAAAACCTTTGGACGGTAGAATTGTTCTTGAGTGTAATCCGGGCATTAGCCATAAAATAATTGCACATCTTTTAGGTAACGGGGACAGTGTATTAACTGACGCAACGGAAAAAGAACTTACCGAGATAGAGATGCAGGTATTTGATCATTTCTATCAACTTATTGTAAAACATCTAAAAGATGCCTGGGATGATGTTTCAACTATAAACTTTAAAATAGAAAGTAGAGATACAAATGCAAATGCCATACAGATCATCTCTGATCACGAAATTGTTTTACTTGTAGTATTCGAAATAACCATAGATGATGAATCAGGCTTTTTATCTATATGTTATCCAATATCTTATATTGAAGATCTACTTGATATTATCGTTGAAAAAGTATTTGCCGAAGCAAAAAATAAAAAGGTAAGTAAGAAAAAAGATATCAATGCCTTAATCTCAGGGGCAAGAATGAATATAGACGCCATCCTTGCCGAAACTGAACTATCAGTAAAAGAACTTTTAGATCTTCAACCTGATGATGTGATCGTATTTAGTAAAAATGCAACCAGTGCCTCTACCAAAATAAAAATCAATAACAAAGAAAAATGGTCTGCGGTTGCAGGTGCTTCAAACAATAGAAAAGCTATCCAGATAAAATCTAATGTAGACCATGAAAAGATGGAAACACTAAGGTCTCTTAAATCACTTAAAGAAACAAGAGTAGAGGAAACCAAACAAGCAAATGATGCTATTAAAAAACTACTAGATAGTAGAGATGATCTTTAATTATCGTAAAGTACAGTTATGAACAAGATTTTAAAACTTATAGGGAGAGATAAAGAGCTTTTTAAATCAGACCTTGTTTTAAAAGGGGAACAACTAAAAAATATAATCTCCAATTCAAACTTTTTGGTAATTGGTGCGGCAGGCTCTATAGGACAAGCTGTCACAAAAGAGATATTTAAACGAGACCCAAAAAAACTTCATGCTGTTGATATAAGTGAAAACAATTTAGTTGAACTTGTTAGAGACCTTAGAAGTTCTTTTGGATATATAGCTGGTGAATTTAAAACTTTTGCCTTAGATGTAGGAAGTATAGAATATGATGCTTTTATACGACAAGACGGTAAATATGATTATATACTAAACCTTTCTGCATTAAAACATGTAAGAAGTGAAGAAGACCCATTTACCCTTATGAGAATGTGTGATGTAAATATTTTCAATACAGATAAAACCCTGTCACATGCAATTAAAAATAAAACAAAGAAATACTTTTGCGTATCCACTGATAAAGCTGCAAACCCCGTTAATATGATGGGTGCCAGTAAACGTATAATGGAGATGTTTGTAAATAGAAGATCAAAGCAGATAAATGTGTCTATGGCTAGATTTGCAAATGTCGCTTTTAGTGACGGTTCACTTTTACATAGCTTTAATCAAAGAATCCAAAAACAACAACCAATAGTAGCACCAAATGATATAAAAAGATACTTTGTCACCCCTCAAGAATCAGGAGAACTATGTCTTATCTCTTGTATCTTTGGTGAAAACAGAGATATTTTTTTCCCAAAATTAAATGAAAATTTACACCTTATATCATTTGCGGATATTGCGGTAAAGTATCTAAAAGAGTTAGGATATGAACCATACCTGTGTAAAGATGAAGATGAAGCAAGAGAACTTGCAAAAACTTTACCTGCACAAAATAGATGGCCTTGCTTATTTACTGCCAGTGACACAACCGGAGAAAAAGATTTTGAGGAATTTTTCACAGAGGCTGAAACATTGGATATGGATAAATTTAAAAACCTTGGTGTAATTAAGAATGAGCCTATTTATGATGAAGATAAATTAAATCATTTTGAGAAAACAATTAAAGGCTTTAAAGAAAATCTATCTTGGAAAAAAGAAGATATCGTAAAAGAATTTAAGACTCTAATACCTGATTTTGGTCATAAAGAGACTGGTAGATATTTAGACTCAAAGATGTAATATGCAAAATATAATAAACTTTATACAAAAAACATTCAATACCAAAGACTTTATCCCCTTGCATGAACCTAGATTTATAGGAAATGAAAAAAAATATCTAAATGAGTGTATCGATTCAACATTTGTTTCAAGTGTTGGAAAATATGTTGATAGATTTGAAAAAGAGTTTGCACAAAAAGTAGGAAGTAAATTTGCAATTGCAACAGTGAACGGTACAAGTGCATTACACATATCACTTATATTAGCAGATGTAAAACAAGATGATGAAGTTATCACCCAACCACTTACTTTTATAGCAACCTGCAATGCTATAAGCTATATTGGAGCAAAGCCGGTTTTTATAGATGTAGATCTTGATACCATGGGATTAAGTCCCGAATCTTTAAGAGGCTTTCTTGAAAAAACATGTGAACTCAAAGAAAATAGATGTTTCAATAAAACTACAGGAAAAACCATAAAAGCATGTGTCCCTATGCATACATTTGGACACCCTTGTAGAATTGATGAGATAAAAACTATATGTGATGAGTGGAATATATCTTTAGTTGAAGATAGTGCAGAAAGTCTGGGCAGCTACTATAAAGGTCAACATACCGGCACATTTGGAAAACTTGGATGTTTTAGTTTTAACGGAAATAAAATAATTACTTCAGGTGGTGGGGGTGTTATCGTAACTGATAATGAACAATTAGCAAAAAGAGCAAAACACCTAACAACTACTGCAAAGACATCTCACCCTTATGAATATATACATGATGAGATAGGCTATAACTATCGTATGCCAAACCTTAATGCCTCACTTTTAGTAGCACAACTTGAACAATTAGATAGTTTTATAAAATCAAAACGAGAATTGGCACTGCAGTATGAAGAGTTTTTAAAAGATTATGAAGATATAAACTTTATTAAAGAACCTATAGGTTCCAGGTCAAACTATTGGCTTCAAGCAATACTTTTAAATGATAATTCAAAAAGAGATGAGTTTTTAGAATACACCAATAAAAATGGCGTAATGACAAGACCTATATGGAAACTTATGAATAAACTTGAGATGTTTAAGAATTCTCAATGTAGTAACTTAGATAATGCAGAATATTTGAGTAAAAGAGTGGTAAATATACCAAGTAGTGCGGTGATATAATGGAAAATATATTATTAATAGGGGGCGGTGGTCACTGTAAAGCAGTTATAGATGTAATAGAGCAAGAAAATAGATACCATATTACTGGTATTGTAGATAAAAAAGAATCAATAGGTAAAAAAATACTTGGCTATGAAGTTATTGGATGTGATAATGATCTAAAAGATCTTTATACAAAATATACAAATGCTGCTATAACAATAGGTCATATAAAAACAAATGATGCAAGAGTATCCTTATACAAACAACTTAAAAGGATAGGATTTACATTTCCAATTATAGTTTCGCCACTTGCTTACATATCAAAACACAGTACAATAGATGAGGGAACTGTCGTTATGCACCATGCCCTTATAAATGCCGGAGTAAGAGTAGGTAAAAACTGTATAATCAATACAAAAGCATTAATAGAGCATGACTGTATAATAGAGGATAACTGCCATATCTCTACAGCATCTGTACTAAACGGTGGAGTTACAGTAAAACAAAACAGCTTTTTTGGAAGTAATGCGGTTTCAAAAGAATCAATAGTTATAGATAACTTTATAAAAGCCGGGAGTATTGTAAAATGAGTGTATTTATAATTGCAGAAGCCGGTGTTAACCATAACGGTTCATTAGAGATAGCCAAAAAACTAATTGATGTAGCAAGTGAGGCAGGTGCCGATGCTGTAAAATTTCAAACTTTCAAAACGGAAAACCTAGTAAGTAAAAATGCTTCAAAAGCTGATTATCAAAAAGACGGAACAGATAATAAAGAGTCTCAATTTGATATGATCAAAAAACTAGAACTTGATGTAGATACACACCATAAGCTTTTAGAATACTGCAACAAAAAAGATATTATATTTTTATCTACCCCTTTTGATCATGACAGTATAAAACTTTTAAATGATCTTGGTCTTGATATATTTAAAATACCAAGTGGAGAGATAACAAATCTTCCTTATTTAAGAGATATAGGTAGATTAAATAAAGAAATTATACTCTCAACCGGTATGGCGAATATGAATGAAATCAAAGATGCTTTAGATATATTAATACAAGCAGGAACCAATAAAGACAATATCACAGTGCTTCATGCAAACACTATGTATCCAACTCCCATGGAAGATGTAAATCTACGTGCCATGGTTAACATTGGGAAAGCATTTGATCTACCTTACGGATATAGTGACCATACTCTGGGAATAGAAGTAGATGTTGCGGCAGTATCTCTAGGAGCTACAGTTATAGAAAAACATTTTACTTTAGATAACAATATGGAAGGTCCTGATCATAAAGCTTCATTGGAACCATGTGAATTAAAGGCAATGGTAACCTCTATTAGAAATATTGAAAAAGCATTGGGTGACGGTATAAAAAAACCCTCAAAAAGTGAAACTCCTAATATTGTAATTGCAAGAAAATCAATAGTAGCAAATTGTGATATAAAAAAAGGAGAAATCTTAAGTGAAGATAAACTTGCAATAAAAAGACCTGCAAACGGTATATCACCAATGATGTGGGATAAGATCATAGGTACAAAAGCGGCAAGAGATTATAAAGAGGATGAACCCATCTAATGAAAAAAATATGTGTTATAACCGGCTCAAGAGCTGAATATGGTATTTTAAAAAATCTTATAAAAAAGATTGATCAAGATAAGGAACTAGAACTATATCTTATTGCTACAGGTATGCATCTAAGTCCAGAGTTTGGACTGACTTACAAAGAGATAGAGAAAGATTTTAATATAGATAAAAAAATTGAGATGCTTTTATCTTCAGATACTGCTGTCGGTATCTCAAAATCTATGGGCTTGGCACAAATATCATTTTCAGAAGTTTTTAATGAGCTACAACCAGATCTAATAATTGTACTTGGTGACAGGTACGAGATATTTGCAGCTGCAAGTGCTGCAATGATTGCCAATATCCCTATTGCTCATATACATGGTGGTGAAACTACACAAGGTGCCTTTGATGAAGCTATACGCCATAGTATAACAAAAATGTCTCATCTTCATTTTACTTCAACACAAGAGTATAAAAATAGAGTAATCCAATTAGGTGAAAATCCCAATAGAGTTTTTAATGTAGGAGCACTTGGTGTAGAGAATATAAAAAATGTGCAGCTTTTAAGTAAAGAAGAATTGGAAGAGTCTATAAACTTTAGGCTTGGAGTAAAGAACCTGATTGTTACCTTCCATCCTGCTACACTTGAAAACTCAACAGCTCAACAACAATTTCAAGAACTTCTTAACGCTATTGATGAACTAGAAAACACTAATATTATCTTCACAAAAGCAAATAGTGATAAAGATGGAAGAATTATAAATAAAATGATAGATGATTACACATCACAAAACAAAAATAATACAATTGCATTTACATCATTAGGACAGCTAAGATATTTTAGTACTTTACAATTTATAGATGCTGTTGTAGGAAATAGTTCAAGTGGAATAATAGAAGCTCCAACATTTAAAATTGCTACTATTAATATAGGAGATAGACAAAAAGGGAGAATCACAGCAAATAGTGTTATTGACACACCAGCGATTAAAAAACATATTTTAGATTCTATTTACAAAGTTTATTCACAAGAGTTTAAAGATAATTTACGCATAATAAGTAATCCATATGAAACATCGAATACGGCAGATTCGATTGTTAAAACTATAAAAGATACTAATTTTACCAATATAACAAAAAAAAGCTTTTGGGATTTATAATATGTTTAAACATAAAGATATCACCGTTTTCAAAAATCAAAGTATAAAAGAAGCACTTAAAGTTATAGACAAAGGTGCTATGAAAATCTCTATAGTTCTTGATGAAGATAAAAAAGTCATAGGAACATTAACAGATGGAGATATAAGAAGGGGTCTGCTAAATGACCTTGACCTAAACTCTCCTATTAAAAACCTTTATTTTAAAGAACCTACTTTAGCGAATATAAATGATTCTAAAGAATCTATTATTCAAAAGGCTTTAAGTAAAAAACTTTATCAGATCCCTATTGTTGATAATGAAGGAAGACTAGTTGATATAGAAGACCTGGCAACACTTTTAAAGAAGAATACCCGAAGAAACAAAGTTATATTAATGGCAGGAGGTTTAGGTACACGTCTTAGACCTTTGACGGAATCAACACCAAAACCACTTTTAAAAGTCGGAAATAAACCTATACTTGAAACAATAATTGAGAATTTTGCAAAATACGGTTTTATAAACATCACCATTAGCGTTAACTATAAAGCAGATATGATAAAAGAGTATTTTAAAGACGGTAGTAAACTTGGGGTTAATATTGAGTATATAGAAGAAACTAAACGTCTAGGAACCGCCGGGGCTTTAAGTTTATTAAAAAACAAACCTCAAGAACCATTCTTTGTTATGAATGCCGATCTTCTTACAAACGTAAACTTTTCACACCTTTTAGATTTTCACTCATTTGAAAACTCAATAGCAACCATGTGCGTAAGAGAGTATGATTTCCAGGTACCATACGGTGTTATCGAAACTAACGGCAGTAAAATAACATCTATAAAAGAGAAACCTATTCAAAACTTTTTTGTAAATGCAGGTATATATGTACTTTCTCCTAAAGTATTTGATTTTATACCGGATAATGAATTTTATGATATGCCTACACTTTTTGAAACTTTAATAGAAAAAAATTTAAAATCTATCTCATTTCCAATCCACGAGTACTGGCTTGATATTGGAAGGATAGATGAATTTAATAAAGCAAATCAAGAGTATAAAAGCGTATTTGAATATGAATAAGAAGTTTCTTATTATTATCCCGGCAAGGGCTGGGAGTAAAAGGCTAAAAGATAAAAATATCTTAGACCTTAATGGCAAACCTCTTATATCTTGGAGTATTGAAGCTGCCTTAAACTTACCTATTAATAAGGATATTGTAGTATCTAGTGATAGTGACAGAGTATTGAATATTGCACGGCAATACAATGTGAAAACAATAAAAAGACCAAAACACTTAGCTGATGACAATAGTTCTACAATAGATGTGGTATTACACACCATAGAACAATTTAAAAAGTGTTATGACTATATAGTGCTACTTCAACCAACAAGCCCTTTAAGAACTCAACAACATATAGAAGAAGCAATTGATCTATTAGAAAAACATCAATGTGATGCTGTAGTATCTGTTTGTGAAGTTGATCATCCAATACAATGGAACTTAAATGTTCCCGATAATCTGGATATCTCACAAGAGTCTAAGAGTATACTAAATAAAAGATCTCAAGAGCTTGGTAAAACTTATAGATTAAACGGGGCAATATATATTGTAAGAACATCAAGAGTATTAAAAGAAAAAAGCTTTTTTCTACAAGATAAAATATCCGCGTATATTATGCAAAAAGGGTGTTCTATTGATATTGATGATATGTTTGATTTTAATCTGGCAAACTGTATAATGAAGTTTAATAAAAAGGATAATATAAATGATAGGAAATGAAATATACAAAAAAAACTTACAAATTTTAAAAGAACAGATACCTGTACTTTATGATGCACTCAACAAGACAGATACTTCACATATAAAAGTAACATTGATAGAGTCAGATCTAAATATTTCAATTAACGGTCAGCCATTATACCCTCAAAATACTAGTGAATATCTTGGTAATAAAATTGAAGACTTTTTTAGTAAACCGGGTGCATTCTATAAAAATCCTCCTGTTCTTAAAAAAGAAGTCGGTATTGCTGATATTAATGACTCTTTTGTAGAAAAGCTCGAAAAATACTATGATATATATAATAAAAATAATTTTAAATATGACCAATATCTAGATAGCGTTCCTGTATTTATTATGTTTGGAATCGGTACAGGACAACAAATAGAACAATTTCTAAATTTAATTGATATTAAAACACTTATTGTTTTAGATAAAGACTATTCAATGTTAAAAACAAGTATGCATATAATCGATTGGGAACCTATTTTTAAAAAATTTGCACGTCCTCACTATTCATTACAAATTATTACAGGGGATAAACCATTCAGTCTTGCTGCACAAACATTAAACCATATATACAAGAATAGTCCTTATTTAGCATATTATATTAACTATTTTTATACATATAGAACACCTTTTTTTGAAGATGTTTTCAGTGAGATACAAAAAAACTATTTTAACATATTAACGGGGTGGGGATTCTATGATGATGAGATGTTAAGTTTAAAACATACTATATCCAATATACAAAATAACTGTAGTGTATTTAATAAGAATCAAAACTTATCAAATAACTCAAATGTATTTGTAATTGCGTCTGGTCCATCAATCGATAATGATATTGAATATATAAAAAAATATAAAGATAACGTAGTTATATTTTCTTGCGGAACAGCACTTAGGGTCCTTGAAAAGAATGGTATAGTACCTGACTATCACTTTGAAATAGAAAGAACAAAAGAGACTTTTGATATTCTAAAAGGAAGTGTTTCTAAAGAGTTTATGAAACAAGTCAATTTTATTGGTTTAAACGTAATATATCCTGAAGTATTTGATCTTTTTAAAACAGATAAACTATTTTTCAGAGATTTTGACTGTGGATCATCCATAGTTCCTGAAGACACCCCATTTATTGATGATTGTAATCCAACTGTATTCAATGGAGCACTTGCATTTGCTTCAGATATAGGTTTTAAGAATATTTATATGTTTGGTGCAGATATGGGATATAAAGATGAATCTAATCATCACTCAAAGTATACAATATATGGAGATAAGAATCATGAAAAAGCCAAATGGAAACCACAAACAGATATGGAACACCAGCCTAACTTTAAAGATGATTCTGTAATACACTCTACAAATATATTAAGCTGGTGTAAACAAAAAGCAGAGAACTGTATTACTTTGAATAATGAATTAAAACAAAGAAATATAGATTATTTTAACTGTAGTGATGGTGCCTATATTAAAGGGACTAAATCTCTAAACTCCTCTGATTTACTGATAAAAGATAATAACAAAAGTATAATTCTAGAGCAAATTGAAAAAAGTTTTTTACACTATGATGACAAAATGGTACAAAAAGCAAAACAACAGTTTAAAAAAGAAAAAGAGCTGCTTTTTAGTAATATAGATTTTATGATAGATACCATTTCAAATAATAAAGTAACATCATATTCAGATATGCTTGATACCTTAGATACTATCTTTAAGAAAGTTTTTCGAGAACAAAATAATAATAAAAACTCTTTTTCTTATTCACTTTTAAGAGGTAGTACTATTCATATTCTTACATTTTTATACACATATTCACTTACTGCAGATAATATGATACAATCATTTGATTATATAAATAAAGGTCTTAAAACATTAGAAGAGCTTCTTTTATATATAAAAAAAGATGTAGAGTCTATACAATTTAAATAACTGTAATCAGTTATAAAATAATATCTATAAATCATAAGACTTATCTAAATATCATAAATCTATCGCCAATAAAAAAAGGTTCAAGCTAAAAAGCTTGAACCTTTCACAATGTGTATAAAGAATTAATACTATTGAAGTAATCTTTGTACGTTTTGCGCTAACGCATTAGCTTGACTCATTGCATAAGTACCGGCTTGCGCTATAATATTCTGCTTATTGAAGTTAGCACTCTCAGCCGCATAATCAGTATCTCTAATTACAGACTCAGCTGCAGAGATATTAACCTGAG